>NZ_OY782764.1:3345000-3614050 GCF_963678225.1 uncultured Cohaesibacter sp.
CAATCACAGATTCTCACCTATGACCAGCTGGAGCATGCTCCATGACCAAACAGCGCCATATTCTTTTACTCGGTGGCACCGCCGAAGCAAGGGAACTGCTTGAAACACTAATCAAGTCGACAGAGCATGATGTCACCTATTCGCTTGCAGGGGTGCTCGGCAGCAAGGCCGAGGAAGTTCTACGCAGTCGGATGGGGTTTGACAGCGACCATTTCCAGTTTCGCATGGGGGGCTTTGGCGGGCCGGAAGGCTTGCATAGCTACATGCAGGATCATGGTATCGACCTCTTGATCGATGCGACCCACCCCTATGCCACGGCCATTTCACGCAATGCGGTGGAAGCCTCAAAGAGTGCTTGTGTGCCTCTTGCCCGTTTTGTGCGCCATGAATGGGACGAAACCGGTGAGGACGAATGGACCGTCGTGAAAACGCTCACCGAGGCTGCTGCAGCGTTGCCCTCGGGTGTAACGGCTTTTCTCTCGGTCGGCCGCCAATCCATCGCACCCTTTGCGACCCGTAAAGATTGCAATTTCGTGATCCGCAGTATCGCTGAAGCTGAAGAGCAGATGTTCCATTCCGCCACCTTCATTCAAGGAATGCCGGGGCGGTCGATGGAAGAGGAAATGTCGCTCTTCCTCGACTATGATATCGACTATCTGGTGACGAAAAATTCCGGCTCCGGCAAGGCATCGCACAAGATCCTTGCCGCACGGGAATTGCACATTCCCGTCATCATGGTCAAGCGCCCCCATTTGCCCGAAAGCCCAGAATTCAGCGAGCTTGATCCAATTCTCAAATGGATCGGCAGCGCGCCCGATGCGCCACTAGATGGGGCAACACAATCACAATCAGATCCAGAATAAAATCTGGCAGCCAAGACAAGAAAAGACAAACAGGAAAGCCCCATGCCAGCCATTATGTTTCAGGGAACCGGGTCCAACGTCGGCAAATCCATGTTGGTCGCCGGTTTTTGTCGCTATCTTAAACGGCAGGGCTATAAGGTCGCACCTTTCAAACCTCAGAATATGTCCAACAATGCAGCCGTCACTCCCGAAGGGGGAGAAATTGGACGGGCGCAGGCACTGCAGGCTTTGGCTTGTGGGCTGGAACCGAGTGTGCATATGAATCCGGTGTTGCTCAAACCCCAGAGCAATGTGGGCAGTCAGGTCGTCGTGCAGGGCAAGGTGGTCGGCCAGATGCAGGCGCGAAACTATAGCCAGAGCAAGCACTCGCTTCTGGAATCTGTGATGCAGTCCTATCAGATCATCAGCGATAGCGCCGATTTCGTCGTTGTGGAGGGCGCTGGCAGCGCTTCCGAGGTTAATCTGCGCCAAGGCGACATCGCCAATATGGGCTTTGCCGAAGCTGCGCGTTTGCCTGTTATCCTGATTGGCGACATTGATCGCGGCGGCGTCATTGCGTCGCTGGTTGGTACGCAGCATCTGCTGACACCATCGGATAAAGAGCTGGTAAAGGGCTACGTTATCAATAAGTTCCGTGGCGATGCTTCACTCTTTACCTCAGGGTTGGAAATCATAACCAACCATACCGGCTGGCCCGGCTTTGGCATTCTGCCCTGGTTTGATGACGCGGTGCGTCTGCCCGCCGAGGATAGCGAAGATCTCGGCCGCGATGTCGCTTCAGCGCATAGTGGCAAGGCGTTGAAAATCGCCGTTCCGGTTCTGCCCCGTATTGCCAATTTTGATGATCTGGATGCCCTCAAATCCGAGGCCGGCGTTTCACTCACAATGGTTCGTCGTGGCGAGACAATCCCGCTCGATAGTGATCTGGTGATCTTGCCCGGGTCGAAATCCACGATCGGCGATTTGGAAGCGATGACGAGCGAAGGCTGGGATGTCGACATCAAGGCCATTGTGCGCCGGGGCGGGTCTGTGCTCGGGCTCTGCGGCGGCTATCAGATGCTGGGCAAACGCATCATGGACCCAGAAGGCGTGGAGACCGAAAAGGGGGCCGTCTGCGAAGGGCTGGGGCTGCTTGATATCGAAACAATTATGGCCGGTGAGAAACGCACCGTACAAGTCACCGGTTCGCATTTGGAGAGTGGCTCTCCCATGCATGGTTACGAGATCCATGTCGGCCGCAGCGAAGGACCAGACCGCGCCCGTCCGATTTTTACGATCGAAGGGAAGGAAGAGGGCGCAACCTCGCCAGATGGCCGGGTCATGGGCAGCTATATTCACGGGCTATTCAATGATGATCAGTTCCGCGCTGCTTTCCTTAAATCTCTCGGCCATGCAGCTTCAGGCAAGAGTTATCAGCTTGGTGTCGAGAAGACGCTGGATGCGCTGGCAGATCATTTCGCCAAGCATATGGATGTCGAAGGGTTGATCAAAGTCGCCGCAGCAGGTCTCTAGATGCTCAGGAATCGAACAGGAAAAAGGCCCGACGCATCCGCCGGGCCTTTTTGTTTCGGTACTAAAAGAAAGACTTAGCTTGCCATCCAGCATTTGACCGGAGCGAGGCCGTTCATCAACTGGAAGACGCCGTTCTTTTCCCAGCCGCCGATTTTATCAGAAACGCCTTCGATGAAGTCATTGAACATCGGGCAGATCAGGCCGCCTTCATCGCGCACCAGATAAGCCATTTCGCTATAGAGCTTCTTGCGTTTGCTCTGGTCCAGTTCGCCCTTGGCCTGAATCAGCAGCTCATCGAAGTGATCATTGTAGAAATGGGTGTCGTTCCAGTCGGCAGAAGATACATAAGCAGTTGAATACATTTGATCCTGCACCGTGCGACCTTCCCAATAGGAAGCGCAGAAGGGCTGCTTGTTCCAGACGTTGGACCAGTAGCCATCAGACGGTTCGCGTTTGATCTCCAGCGGGATACCCGCCGCTTTGGCGCTTTCCATATAGAGCTGTGCTGCATCCACTGCGCCGGGGAAGGCGCTATCGGAAACGCGCAATACAATCGGGCTACCATCGTGACCGGATGCCTTGTAAAGGCTGGCAGCTTTCTCTGGATCATATTCACGCTGCGGGATGCTCTCATCAAAGAAGGGATAAGCCGAGTTGATGGGGAAGTCATTGCCAACGGTGCCGTAGCCGCGCAGGATCTTGTCGACCATGTCCTTGCGGTCAATGGCATATTTGAGGGCGTTGCGCAGTTCCTTCGTCTGGAATGGCTCCCGGTCACACATCATGACGAAAACATAATGCCCACGACCTGCAACTCGCTCAATCGAGAGGCCCGGGGCACGGCTCAAAAGGCCTGCAACCTTGGGCGAAATTTTATTGACGATATGCAGCTGGCCAGACTGAAGCGCCGCATTTCTGGCGGTATCATCATTGATGACCATCATTTCAATGGCATCGAAATGACCGCGACTGGAATCCCAGTAGTCCGGATTGCGTTCAAAGGCAAAGCGAACACCCGGCTCGGCTTCGACCAGTTTATAAGCATTGGTGCCGATGGCCGCTGCCGGATCGTCACGACCGCCATTAGGCTGGATCATCAAATGGAAGTCCGACATCAGATAGGGCAGGTCGGCGTTCGCGTTGGTCAGTTCGACGACAACACTGTCTCCATCTACCTTCACGCCGGAAATGTTGCGCATGACACCGAGCGCCCCGGATTTGGAATCCTTGTCGGAGTGACGCAGAAGCGTCTGTTTGACGTCCTCAGCAGTCACGGTCTTACCGTTATGGAAGGTCACATCCTTGCGGATCTTGAAGGACCATGTTTTGGCATCATCTGAAGAATCGTAGGACTCGGCCAAACGCATATCCAGACTACCATCCGGATTGACGTCGAGCAGGGTCTCTGCCCATGTCCGCTGAACCATGAAGGTCATCTGGTTGAGTGATAGCGCCGGATCGAGCGAGTCTGTGCTCTGGCCGCCGCCAATGCCGAATTTCGCCGTGCCGCCTTTAATCGGACCGGCTGCCTGCGCGACAGACCCTAGCAGTGAATTGGCAGCAACCGCCCCCAGGCCGAGCGCTGCGGTGCGCCCCATGAATTCGCGGCGGGACATGCCGCCAGAAATGGTTTGATTGGCAAGAAATTCAAAATGCTTTCTCATTGCTTTTCCGTCTTACTATTGGTGTCATCCGCAATTAGAGGCTGCTCGCGAGGCCCCGATGAGGCGGAATGGATTGGATCGATCGAGCCGAAACATAGATTGTCTTTGCCTCTTCTTGCCAACGCGATGGGATGGCTTCAAAAGGCAATAATGATAGGTTCCCGCACCGCCAAGGCATAAAGCCGCGGTGCTGGGTGTCTCTTCCGGTGGGCTACAGATGCCTGCCGGTCCTGATTTTCATTACGCGGATTAAACGCCCCGCGCTGCGCTTCAGCATGCTAGTTTTATAAACTGGATCACGAGCACGAGAGTGCGCCCAAGCCTGCAGTGCACTTGCAAGCGACCCGACCTAACAGATTGGAAACATTTAAAACTCCGAAGAAACAGAGCTTGTGGTCGGATCTTCCAGCCACCCGCACAGTTGGTTTTCTTGCTAAAAACCATACGGCGGGTTTAGGGTGTTTCGGGTGGCAGAATAGAGTAGCCAGACAGCGAAGAATTGTCCTATATTGCCGAATATACGTCCAAAATGGCCAATAGCGATCATGAATGTCAGCTTTCTTCTCTTTGATGGATTTTCCAATTTTGTCTTGTCGTGCCTGCTCGAACCTTTGCGGGTTGTTGAAGAGCAATATGGCGAAGGAATCCAATGGCATATACTCAGTATTGACGATGGTTCGGTGCGGACATCCTCAGGGCTTGAGATAAAGCCAACCACTTCGATTGCAGATCTTGAAAGCACGGATATTCTGGTCATTCTGGCCAGCAACAGCTTCCGGCAACATGTTACAGCCGACAATTTGCGCATCCTGGGGCAGCTTGTGCGCCAGAGCGAAACGGTGATCGCTGCGGATGCCGGTGCGTGGGTTCTGGCAGGGACTGGGCTTCTGGATGACCAGACCGTGGCCACCCATTGGCAGATTCAGGCCGACTTTGCTGAAGAATATCCGCAGGTGCATTTGACAAGCCAAGGTTATCTCAGAGAAGGGCGCTACTGGAGCTGCGGAGCTGCGTCCAGCGGTCTGGATCTGATGCTGGACCTTATTGCAGAGCGCTTTGGGGCCGATAAGGCCGTAATGGCCTCTTCCATGTTTATGCAGGACAGCAGCAGTTTCATCAAGGAACAGCTCAATAGCCCGTCGATTTCCGGCAAGGGGAGCAACAAGATTTACGATGTGATCAATATCATGGCTGAAACGCTGGAACGGCCATTGTCCCTGCGCGAGCTGTCCGAGCGTGCCTATGTCTCACCCCGTAGCCTCAATCGTCTGTTTCAGAGTGAAATGGATATGTCACCGGGGCGCTATTATCAGAATATGCGGCTGGCCCGAGCGCGGGAACTAGCGGAAGGAACAGGATTGGGATTGCATGAGATCGCCTTGCGGTGCGGCTATGCCGACAGCGCCTCTCTGAGCAAGGCTTTCAAGAGGATTTATGGCCAATCCATTCGTCAGCAGGTTGCCTGAACGCGAATGAAATCGCGTCTCAGCGAACGAGGCTCTTGAGCGCTTTGAGGATATCATCAAAAGCCAATGACGCCCTGTTGCTCCTGTGCCGTGCCCGTAGCCAGCCATGCACCAAGCCACTATGGGTCTTTATCTGTATATCAGCCCCGGTAGATTGCGCCTCTTTATGATAAAGGAGGGCGTCATCATGCAGCGGATCGCATTCAGCGGGGAAGAGGAAGGTCGGCGGCAACTGGGCCAAATTTCCAAGACGCGGAATGGCGCGGGCGGTCTCTTCCAGTGCTCCGCGCACATCGGTAAAACCGATGAGGTCGGCGAGTGAAAGCAAAGGCGCATTGGCATGGGCCTCAAAGCTGCCACCATTCATGGGGTATCCCAGATAGGGATAAATAAGCACTTGCCCAAGCAGTCTTGGAGAGGGCCAAACGCCAGCGAGACTGGCGCAAAGGGTCGCGCCAGCACTATCGCCGCAAAGCACAATGGAATGCTGCTGTGTCAAATTCTCTGCCACAGCCTGCATGTCTTCAAAATCTGCCGGATGTGGATGTTCTGGTGCCAATCGATAGTCGATGGAAACAACCTGAACGCCGCTGGCAACAGCAATTTCGGCGCAGACGTCATCGTGGCTTTCAAGGCCTCCCAAAACGAAGCCACCACCATGGGCATAGAGGATGATGGTCTCGCTCGGTTGCCCATAACAGCGGACAGGAACGCCAGCGATCGTGTCATCGCAAACCAGCAGGCCCTTTGGTCGAGCTGCTCGAAAATGATCCGCCATGCAGTCATAAACCGTTCTTTGGGCGGACCAAT
The DNA here is from genome assembly GCF_963678225.1 of uncultured Cohaesibacter sp. NCBI lineage: Bacteria > Pseudomonadati > Pseudomonadota > Alphaproteobacteria > Hyphomicrobiales > Cohaesibacteraceae > Cohaesibacter > uncultured Cohaesibacter sp. The sequence goes on from NZ_OY782764.1 coordinate 3,351,316, forward strand.
CATCCGGTGCAAGATCATCGGGATAAAAGGAGAGCGTCTCCTTGATGAAAGCGTGGACGTCTTCATCAAGGAGAGTTGAATAGTCCACGCTTGCAATATCCTTTTGGCTTTTAGTTGTCTTCGCCAAGATGACCCGACAGGAATTTCAACACTTTGCGCGCTGAAAGCTCGCCCACGATTTCACCTGCTTTGGTCACGCCAAGTGGCTTGTCATTCTCGGCCAGAATATCGAGCATATCAGCAAGAAGCGTTTCTGCAGCGACCGTTTCCTCGTAACTGTCCGACTTGGGTTTATTCATCGCGTCAATGGCGCGCAGAACACCAAGCGGGTTCATATGGGCAACGAAGTCAGAGACATAATCATCCGCCGGTTTGGAGAAGATCCGCTGCGGTGTGCCGATCTGGCTGACATGACCACCTTCCATGATCGCGATGCGGTTGCCCAGTTTGAAGGCTTCGTCAAGATCATGACTGACAAACAGAATGGTGCGTTTGAGTTTTTCCTGCAAATCAAGCAACTCGTCCTGTAGCTTGGTGCGAATGAGCGGATCAAGCGCGGAGAAGGGCTCATCCATCAGCAGGATTGGGGCGTCCGTCGCGAAAGCGCGGGCAAGGCCGACCCTCTGCTGCATACCGCCGGAAAGCTCTCCAACCTTGTTGTCGGCCCAATCAGCCAGTCCCACCATTTCCAGCTGCTCCAGCACCACGTCGCGGCGCTTCTTCTTGGGCATACCGGAAAGTTCCAGCCCGAGGCCAACATTCTCGGCCACGCTCCGCCAAGGCAACAGGCCGAATTGCTGAAACACCATCGCTACGCGCTGGCTGCGGATGTAGCGCAATTCCTTGTTGTTGGCTTCGGTGATGTCGATCATGCGATCACCGGTATTGACCTGTACCGCTCCGCGCACCACGGGGTTCAGCCCGTTGACTGCGCGCAAAAGGGTGGACTTGCCCGACCCAGACAGGCCCATCAGGACGAAGATTTCGCCTTCCATAACCTCGAAAGAGCAATTGTGCACTCCCATCACCTGATCGGTTTCTTCCTGAATTGTGGCACGATCCAATCCCTGATCCATCAGAGGCAGAGCTGTTTCCGGTTTGTCACCAAAAACAATCGACACATTTTCAAATTTGATGGATGCGGTCACTGTTCACTCTTCCTGTTCAGAATACGATCAAGAATAATGGCAACGACGACGATGACGAAACCACTTTCAAATCCGAGGCTGGTGTTGACTTGATTGAGGGCGCGCACAACTGGAACCCCAAGGCCATCGGCTCCAACCAGCGCGGCAATGACCACCATGGAAAGCGCCAGCATGATTGTCTGGTTGAGACCCGCCATGATCTGCGGCATGGCATAAGGCAGTTCAGCCTTGAAAAGCACATCGCGATCCGTGCCGCCAAACGCGCGAACAGCCTCCACAAGCCGCTCCGGTGTGGACGAAATGCCTAGTTGTGTAAGACGGATAGGGGCGGGGAGAACAAAGACCACTGTCGCAATGAGACCTGGAACCATACCAATACCGAAAAAGACAATCGCCGGAATGAGATAAACAAAGGTTGGCAGAGTTTGCATCAGGTCCAGAATGGGGCGCATCAGGGCGTAGCATTTGGGCCTGTGTGCCGCAGCGATACCGATCGGAACCCCGATGATCATGCACACTGCGCATGAAGAAAGAACAAGTGTTAGGCTTTCGGTTGTTTCTCGCCAATAGCCCTGATTGAGAATGAATAGGAAGCCAAGTCCGACAAAAAGACAGATCTTCCAGCTCCTTTGCAGGAACCATGTAATGAGAACAAAAAGTGCGATGACAATGAGAGGGTGGGGGGTGTGTAACAGCCAGAGGATACCGTCAATTGCGCTTTCCAAAATGACACTGAGGGTATCCAGCGCACCTTCCATATTGGTGCGAATCCATTCAAATATTGCACTCGCCCAATCCCCGACGGGGATCTTGTGGGAATAGAGCCAATCCACAGTAAACGTTCCTTATTTTCTTCTTGTTTGGGCATGGACTTGCCACGCCAAAGGAAAGACCCCGCCAGTGGCGAGGTCCATGATAGGTGCCGATTAAAGCCCAAGGGCCGTTTTTGCCGCTGGCAGAGCGTCGTCGCCATCCAAGGTTTTGACACCATCAAGCCAGCCATCAAGCACTGCAGGGTTGGCCTTGAGCCATTCGGCTGCCGCATCTTCGGCCTTTTTGCCGTCGTTAAGAATGGACCCCATGATCTCGTTTTCCATTTTGAGGGAGAATTCGAGGTTATTCAGCAGCTTGCCAACATTCGGGCATTCCTTGACATAGCCCGCGCGGACGTTGGTATAGACCGTTGCTCCACCATAGTTCGGGCCGAAATAGTCATCGCCTCCGCTGAGGTAAGTCAGGTCAAAGTTGGCATTCATCGGATGAGGTTCCCAGCCTAGGAACACGATCGGCTTGTCGCGTTTGGAAAGACGCTCCACCTGGCTGAGCATGCCCTGTTCAGAGCTCTCTCGTACGGAAAAATCGCCAAGGCCGAAGGCATCTTTCTCGATCATGTCCATGATCAGACGGTTGCCATCATTGCCCGGCTCAATGCCATAGATAACGCTTTTCAGCTCATCGGCATGCTCGGCAATGGAAGCAAAGTCGCTGATACCGAGTTTTGCTCCCGCAGCGTTGGTTGCTAGCGTATATTTGGCACCTTCCAGATTGGCGCGTACGGTCTCAACGCTTCCCTTTTCCCGATAGGGTTTGATGTCGGCTTCCATCGTCGGCATCCAGTTGCCCAGAAACACATCCACTTTGCCTTCTTCCAAAGAGATGTAGGTAACAGGCACGGATAGCACGCGGGTTTCTGTTTTATAGCCAATAGTTTTCAGCACTGTTGAAGTGGCTGCGGTCGTCGCGGTGATGTCTGTCCAGCCGACGTCCGAGAATGTCACTGTCGAACAATCAGCAAAAGCAGCAGTGGTGGACAGGGCAAGGATAGAGGCGGCGGTTGCCAGTTTCATAACGTCTCTCGCTTTCAAATCGCTAGGTGTAGGAATAAAAAGTTATTGATTGACTAGTCAATAAATAACAGGGTAAATGATTTTTGCAACCCTCAATCAGGATTTCTCATTTTGGTTAGAAAAGCAGAACATGAAAGACGTGCAGAGTTGATCGCCGCGACAATCCGCGAAATCGCTGCCGTCGGGTCACTGAATGTAACGACCAGTCAGATAGCCAAGAGTGCTGGTGTCTCGTCTGGCTTGGCCTTTCACTATTTCAAGGACAAGGACAGCCTGTTCCTTGCGGCCATGCGCGATATTCTCATGCGTTATGGTATGGAAGTGCGCGAAGAGTTGCGCAAGGTGGACACGCCGGAAGAAAGATTGAAGGCCATTGCCTATGCCAGCTTTGAGCACAAGAACTTCCGCCGTGAGACTATCGCGGCATGGCTTAACTTTTACACATTGGCCCTCAAATCAGCCGAGGCGCGCAGGCTGCTTTACGTCTACCAGCGCCGTCTGCACAGCAACCTTGTCTATGATTTGCGCTCCCTTGTCGGAGAGCGCGCCCCTGATGTCGCAAGGCGAATCGCCGGTCTTATAGACGGTCTCTACCTTCGTTATGCCCTCGATGGCACGGACAATATGGGACATGAGGCCGGTGAGCATGTGCTCAGGGCTTTGGCTGCAGAATGTACCGAAATCCAAGAAAATGAAGATCTTTCCATCGAAGAGGCTGACCCAAGCCCGATGGATCCAATTGCCAAACCGCAGGAGTAATTTGCATGAGCATGGTTTTTCAGCCACCCGCAAGCCATTTTGTGAATGGGCAATATGTTGAAGACGAGTCCGGAACGCCCATTCCTGTCATCTATCCGGCTACGGGTGAAGAGATCGCGCGCGTTTATGCGGCAACGCCCTCTATCATAGATCAGGCGATCTCTTCGGCCATGGCTGCCCAAAAGCAATGGGCCGCTCTTTCTGGCACCGAACGGGGCAGGGTGCTCACCCGCGCAGCCCATATCATGTGGGAACGCAATCAGGAACTATCCGAGATAGAAACCCACGACACCGGCAAACCACTATCCGAAACCTTGATTGCCGATGCTGCCTCCGGTGCAGATGCTCTGGAATATTTCGGCGGATTGGCCGGAACCCTGACAGGCGAATATATCCCGGTTGCCGGGGATGACTTTGTCTATACCCGCAGGGAACCTCTTGGCGTTTGTGTCGGTCTTGGGGCCTGGAACTATCCTATTCAAATCGCCTCATGGAAGGCCGCTCCAGCTCTGGCTTGTGGGAATGCCATGATCTTCAAGCCCTCTGAGGAAACCACGCTGACTGCGCTGAAGCTAGCAGAAATTCTGAAAGAAGCCGGAGCGCCTGCTGGCCTGTTCAATGTCATTCAGGGCTATGGTGAAGTCGGAGCTACGCTTGTTGAAGACCCACGTATTGCCAAGGTATCGCTCACAGGCTCTGTGCCAACCGGACAGAAAGTTTACGCCAGCGCTGCATCAACCCTCAAACACGCGACTATGGAATTGGGGGGCAAATCGCCGATCATCATCTTTGATGATGCTGATCTGGAAAACGCCGTGTCTGCTGCAATCAATGGCAATTTCTATTCCACTGGACAGATTTGTTCTAATGGCACGCGTGTTTTCGTGCAAAACGGCATTAAGGAGGCCTTCCTTGCGCGCCTAACCGAGCGCATGAAAGGGGCCGTCATCGGTGACCCCATGAATGAAGCCACCACTATCGGCCCCATGATTTCCGATAAACAGCGCTCCATTGTAGAGGGCTACATCAAAAAGGGAATCGAGGAAGGGGCTAACCTTGTTGCTGGCGGTAACGCTATCTCCGGAGACGGTTTCTATATGGAGCTGACCGTTTTTGCCGATGTGATGGACGATATGACCATCGCTCGTGAAGAGATTTTCGGTCCTGTCATGTCAGTTCTTTCCTTCGAGAGTGAAGAAGAATCTATTCTGCGGGCCAATGATACCGCCTTCGGCTTGGCCGCTGGCGTCTTTACCAAGGATCTGAGCCGGGCCCATCGCGTGGCGGCTCAGTTCGAAGCGGGTACCTGCTACATCAACACCTACAATCTAACACCGGTGGAAGCGCCCTTCGGCGGCATGAAAATGTCTGGCGTTGGACGCGAGAATTCCAAGGCTGCCATCGAGCATTATAGCCAGATGAAATCCGTTTACGTGTGTATGGGCGACACGGAGGCGCCGTTTTAATGCAAGCTGATTATGTAATTATCGGATCCGGTTCCGCCGGTAGCGCAACCGCTTATCGTCTCGCTGAAGCTGGCAAAACTGTCATTGTGATCGAACAGGGGGGGACCGATATCGGGCCCTTCATCCAGATGCCTGCCGCCTTGTCCTATCCCATGAATATGCCAATCTATGATTGGGGATTTGCCAGTGAACCGGAGCCCCATCTTGGCGGCCGCAGCCTCGTCACTCCACGCGGCAAGATCATTGGCGGGACGTCTTCCATCAATGGTATGGTCTATGTGCGCGGGCATGCTTGCGACTATGATCATTGGGATGAAACTGGCGCCACCGGTTGGTCCTATGCTGATGTGCTTCCCTATTTCAAACGCATGGAAAACTGGCATTCGGGCGGCCACGGGGGCGATCCTGAATGGCGCGGTAAGAGCGGCCCGCTCCATGTGACACGTGGTCCGCGTAACAATGTGCTGATTAAGGCCTTCGAACAGGCTGGCAAAGAGGCTGGCTATGAAATGACCGCCGACTATAACGGCGAAAAGCAGGAAGGTTTCGGCCCACTGGAAGCCACCATCTGGAAGGGTGACCGCTGGTCATGCGTCAAGGCCTATCTCAAACCGGCCATGAAGACGGGCCGCTGTGAGTTGGTCAAAGCCTTTGCTCAGAAAATCGTGATCGAAGATGGGCGCGCCAAGGGCGTAGAGGTGATGCGCAAGGGCAAGACCGAGGTCATCACGGCCAACAGCGAGGTGATCGTCGCTGCGTCCTCCATCAATTCCCCCAAGCTGCTCATGCTTTCGGGCATTGGGCCAGCGGAGGAACTGAAGAGCCACGGAATTGATGTGATCGCCGATCGCCCCGGCGTTGGCAAGAATCTGCAGGACCATCTAGAACTCTACATCCAGCAGGCATGCACCAAGCCGATCACCCTGTACAAATACTGGAACCTCTTCGGAAAGGGGCTTGTGGGAGCGCAATGGCTCTTCACGCGGACTGGTCTTGGCGCATCCAACCAGTTTGAAAGCGGTGCCTTTGTTCGCTCGGCTGCTGGGGTCAAATATCCGGATATCCAGTTCCACTTCCTGCCAATCGCCGTACGCTATGATGGGCAAGTGGCAGCCGAAGGCCATGGTTTCCAGGCCCATGTTGGCCCGATGCGCTCTAAATCTCGCGGCGAGGTGACGCTTAAATCCGCAGATCCGAAAGAAGATCCGCGTATCCTCTTCAACTATATGTCCCATGAGGATGACTGGCGCGACTTCCGCATATGCATCGAGTTGACCCGTGAACTGTTTGGGCAGGAAGCCTTCGCTCCTTATCGGGGCAAGGAAATCCAGCCTGGCTCTCATGTGACGAGCGAAGACGATCTCAACGAGTTCATTCGCGCCAATGTCGAGAGCGCCTTCCATCCATGCGGCACTTGCAAGATGGGCGCAAAAGACGATCCGCTGGCCGTCGTTGATCCAGACCTCAAGGTAATTGGTGTTGAAGGGCTGCGCGTCGCTGACAGTTCCATCTTCCCGCAGATTAACAACGGCAACCTCAACGGCCCGTCCATTTTGGTCGGCGAAAAGGCTGCCGATCACATCTTGGGTAAAATGCTGCCCCGTGATGAGGCTGAGCCATGGATTCACCCCAATTGGCAGACCAGCCAGCGATAGGGCATTGGGCTGCCAAGGATAGTCCTAAGCGAATAAGCAAAGCCGACGCGCACAAGCTGCCGTCGGCCTTGTTTCAATGTGTGTAAGGAAAGCGCTATCGTGGCAATGGATGTATCAACCGTCCCTCATATTGAGGACTGCACGCGCCAGGAAGAAAACTGGGCCTGTCACGGTTTTGTTCCGCTCCTGGAACTCATTTAGGCTACTTTTCTTTCGAAAGCCAAGGGGCTTTTCCAGCCGAGGGCCGAATGTTTTCTTCGCGGATTGTAGAAACCATTGATGTACTCAAAAATTGCCACTTCAGCTTGCCTTATAGATAGCCATCTTTTCCTCCAGATCAATTCGGCCTTGATGGTCTTGAAGAATGACTCCACCGCCGCATTATCATAACAGTTGCCATTTCCACTCATGGATGGCCTGAAGCCGTGTTGACGCAGGATTTTCTGATAATCATGAGAGCAATATTGGCTGCCGCGATCAGTGTGGTGAATACAGCACCGGGGTGGTGTGGTTACCGCAACGCGATTGCGATATTCAGGGCTCCGTTCGCCAAGTCTCGTTTCATTCGGTTGCTGACAGCCCAACCGGTCACTCGGAGGGAATGAAGATCTAGGGTCACGGCGAGATACAGCCATCCCTCGCGGGTCCAGATATAACTGATGTCGCTAGCCTATTTCTGATTGGGTTTGTTGGCAGAGAAATCCCAGTTCACAAGGTTGGGCGTGATATTGAAGCTGTGATTGCTATCGGACGTGGCGGTGTATTTGCGGGTTCTCTTCACACAAATGCCATACTCTCGTATCAGACGAGCCACGCGCCGATGGCCAACATTCAGACCCAGTTTCTTCAATTCTTCTGTCATGCGCGGTCGGCCATAGCTACCCAGGCTGAGGCGCGATTGCTCCTTTATATGGGGCAGAACAATCTATCAGCCCGTTGTTTTTGACTTACGGAGCGCTTGCAAAAGGCACGAAAGCCCCGATTTCTGACTTCCATGACCTGATAGAGACGTGTGATGGAAAACGACTTTCGGTGTTTCTCAAAAAATCTGAACCTCATGACTTTTGGCTCGCGAAGAACACCGTGGCTTTTTTAGAATGTCTCGCTCCTCCTTGAAGACACGGATCTCCCGTCGAAGCTGTTTATTTTCCTTCGCAAGCTCCAAATCCCCGCTCGTCACGTCGCCAGTGGTTTTATGGGTGGTGACCCATTTGTTCAGGGTCGACAGGCCTATGCCGAGGTCAGAGGCAACCTGCTTACGTATAAGGCCGCTGATCATCGCTATACGCACCGCTTCTTGTCGAAGTTCTTCGCCTTTGGATCATCCCATAATAAATCACCTTTGCTGCATAATATGCTTTCAAAGAAGCGGCCCGACTCCGTGACTGTTCCATCTAGCGCGGTAGAGTAGGTTCGGTTTCCACCCGTTTTATCAGAAGCATACTCAGTAGCCATGATGTCGATTTTGTGTTGCATTGGAGGTTGTCCGTGTTCATCTTTGTGTTCATGTTTACAAGTTTGCCCAGTCTCATTGTTGATCCAGCTTGGATCTGATTGAGACTATCGTATCTATCCGACAGATTATGGTGTCGTTAATGTCAGGTAGGTTGGAAATCTGCTCGTGGCTCTGCTGCCCATTGCAGAAGAGGGCTGAGTGGGTTATCGCCTACTAGATTTATGCTTGTATGATAACGAGTGCATTATGGAATGGATGATTTACGTTAAAGATATGAAATTATGTATCTATTTTCTTTGTTTATAGACTCTTCCATCCATCCATGGGCTTCCGGGAAGATTGCGGCGTTGTTTGTCTCTCCAAACAATCTGCCTTAAAAACCGCTATAATTTGCGCAACGGGGCAGGTGAAAACAAGACTTGCTTGTCGGGTCCTATGCTCTACGCTGGCAATCAGGCTTCCTTCTTGACAATCAATTATCTGTATGACAGAAATTAAATTAATATGACAGAAAGCAAACCTGCGCCTCACGCTCGGCGGTCTATATCATGGGAGGAGCCACATGATTGCGTACAGGAGCCAGGTACAAGCCATTGTGTCCAAAGCGGGCACGATTGCTATTACCTTATTGGGTCTACTTACTCTCACTTTCATAATCGGCAGGGTCATGCCAAACGATCCCGTACGTGCAATCGTGGGGGAAGAGGCCACGCGCGAAGTCTATGAAAATGTGTATCGCCAGCTTGGGCTTGACCGCCCCATGTGGGAGCAATTCTACATGTATCTGCATGACGTGATGACATTGGATCTGGGTAACTCCGTGCGAACTGGTCAGCCCGTGTTGGAGGATATTCTTCACGTTATGCCAGCAACCATCGAGCTGGCGCTTTTCGCAATCATCATCAGCGCAACGTTGGGGGTAACCTTGGGGATGGTGGCTGCGGTAAACAAAGATCGCTGGCCCGATCATCTCATTCGCGTATTTAGCCTGATGGGCCATTCCATGCCGATTTTTTGGACCGGGATGATCGCTTTGATCATATTTTATGCCAAACTCGGCTGGGTCGGAGGCTCTGGCCGTATGAGCCAGTTTTACATTGGGCTAGAGCCGAATACGACAGGGTTTCTATTGCTCGATAGTGCAATGGCGGGGGAGTGGGATGTCTTCAAGAGTGCCCTACAGCACATCATATTGCCCGCTTCCTTGTTGGGATATTCTTCGGCTGCTTTCATCACACGTATGACCCGCAGCTTCATGCTTGATCAGATCAACCAAGAATATATCACGACGGCCCGCGTGAAAGGGCTCAGTCAGTGCAAGACTATCTGGTTCCATGCCTTTATCAATATCCGGGTGCAGCTGATCACAATTGTCGCCTTGGCTTTCGGCACATTGCTTGAAGGGTCAATCCTGATTGAGACGGTTTTTGCTTGGCCCGGCTTTGGGTCCTATCTGGTGGGCAATTTGATGATTGGCGACATGAATTCTCTTATGACCTGCGTATTGATCGTCGGCCTCATATTTACAGCGCTCAACCTGATTTCCGACATTCTTTACCGTGTGTTCGACCCGAGGACTCGCTAATCATGACAGATCTCAACCTGACACCGAACGTCTCACAAAAAACAAGCAAGCCCCAATGGCTTGTTTCCGCTCAGAACCTTGTTCTGTTCCTCTTAAAAAATCCCACGTCAGCCTATGGTCTGTTTGTGCTGTCACTGCTGATCATTCTGGCAATTATTGGGCCATTGCTTGCGACACACGACCCCTATATTCAGGATTTGCGCAATGCTTTACAGGCTCCAAACGGGGAACACTATTTTGGTACCGACGAATTGGGGCGGGATATATATAGTCGTCTTCTTTACGGAACACGCATTTCTCTAACAATCATTGGAATTGTCTCAGTCGTCGTTGGTCCGATTGGTCTGACTATCGGAACGGTTGCGGGCTATCTTGGCGGTAAGGTAGATACGATATTGATGCGGATCACCGACATCTTCCTATCGTTTCCTTCTCTCATCCTGTCGCTGGCATTCGTGGCTGCCTTGGGCCCGAGCCTTTACAATGCGATCATCGCCATTTCCTTGACTGCGTGGCCTCCAATTGCGCGTTTGGCACGTGCGGAAACCCTGACTTTCCGGCAGACAGATTACATTGCCGCAGCGCGACTTCAGGGGGCATCAAGTTTTCGCATCATCTGGCGCTCGATTGTTCCTATGTGTCTGCCATCTGTGATCATTCGCCTGACGCTCAATATGGCGGTTGTGATTCTTACAGCAGCCGGGCTCGGTTTTCTGGGGCTGGGCGCTCAGCCGCCTCTGCCTGAATGGGGAGCCATGATTGCAACGGGGCGTCGTTACATGATCGATAGCTGGTGGGTGGTTACCTTCCCTGGTATCGCGATTTTCTGTGTCTCTCTTGGCTTCAACCTCTTGGGTGATGGCCTGCGGGATGCACTTGATCCAAAACAGCTAAACCGGAGATAACAGGATGAAAGAGATGAACTCTGAAACCATTCTCTCGGTCGAGAATCTTTCTATCCGCTACCGAGGCACCCCGACGGACGCTGTTCGGAATGTATCCTTCAACTTAGGCAAGGAACGCCTTGGCATTGTTGGCGAAAGCGGATCTGGCAAATCAACGGTAGGACGTGCGCTGCTCAAGCTGCTGCCGACAGCAGACATCAAGGCGGATTGCATGCAATTCCGTGACATCGACCTTCTGAATACACCCGAAAAGCAAATGCTGAAGGTCCGCGGCCGGCGCATTTCAATGATTTTGCAAGATCCCAAATTCTCGCTCAACCCGATACAGAAATGCGGCCCACAAGTAGACGAAGCCTATCGAAACCACATCCGGTGCAGCAAAAAGGAAGCCAAGCAGCGAACGCTTGCGATGCTTGAATCTGTGCAAATTCGAGATCCGGAACGTGTTTACGGTCTGTATCCGCACGAAGTCTCTGGCGGCATGGGGCAGCGTATTATGATCGCCATGATGCTACTCACCGACCCCGATGTCGTCATCGCCGATGAGCCGACCTCAGCGCTTGATGTAACGGTTCGACTTCAGGTTCTTGATATTCTGGATGCTTTGGTGCGCGACAAGGGCATCGGTCTTATCATGATTTCGCACGACCTAAATCTGGTGCGCAATTTCTGTGATCGCGTGCTCATCATGTATGCCGGGCAGGTTGTTGAGGCCCTCAATGCATCTGAAATGCATAACGCCCAACATCCTTACACGAAGGGGCTTCTTGCCGCTCAACCCCACATTGGAGGACCGCGAGTGCCTTTGCCTGTGTTGGAGCGACGTCCTGAATGGCTTGAAGATGTAAAGGTGGTGTGATGAAACCTGTTTCAATAGATAAGCTTAGGATACAGCTCGGGTCTGCGGTCATTCTGCCTGATGTCAGCTTCGAAGTGCAAGGGGGGGAATGCTTTGGTCTTATTGGAGAAAGTGGATCTGGCAAATCGACCGTGCTGCGTTGCATGTCCTTACTCTTCAACTCTTGGAGCGGGGATATTCGCATCGATGGAACATCAGTACGCGAGATGAGTGCTTTTGAGCGGTGCCGGACGTTCCAGATGGTGTTTCAGGATCCTTACGGATCACTTCACCCTCGCCATTCTGTGCGAACGACGCTGTCTGAGCCTCTCAAGATCCACAAGCTCGACAATCATCAACAACGTATGGAAACTGCTCTTACTGATGTTGGGTTGCCCGTCGATTTTCTGGATCGCTACCCCCACCAGCTCTCAGGTGGGCAAAGGCAGCGAGTTGCCATTGCACGAGCCCTTATTCTTGAGCCGGATATTCTGCTGTTGGATGAACCGACCTCGGCGTTGGATGTGTCCGTTCAGGCTGAAATCCTGAATTTGCTTGTGCGGCTAAGAGAAGAAAAGGGCTTCACCTATCTGATCGTCAGCCACGATCTGGCTGTTGTCGATCATATGTGTGATCGCTTCGCTGTCATGCAAGGTGGTAAAATCGTCGAGATTTTGCCGCGAGAAGCCATTCCTGACAATCAGGCGGCGATGCCCTATGCCAAGGAACTGATTGACGCAAGCCTCAAATATGAGCGTACAGTAGAATAAACGATACGGTACCGGTTCACGGCCTGTGGCGGATGCTTTAAAAGTGTTCAAGAACAAGGCCAAAGATAGAAGATAGGGTAGGGGCTCCGCTCTTGCCCTATCTTCAGTGCATCGGAAATGATCGATGACACTTGCGCCATTCTCTTCAAAATCAATCAAGTCATCAGCGCAGTAGTGTTCTCTTCGGCGTTCCCTTTTCCGGCATCTCCTTTTGGCAACAATCGCTTCTGCACGCGAACGAAGCGATGACTTGTTCCAATCCTTCTAACGCCCCGAATTCTCGCTATTCACCAAGATACACATCTTTTGCTTCCATTGTTGCCGCTATAGTCTGGAGGCGTTGGAACGTTGACTATCCATTAAGCGGGTAGGAATCCTTAAGGAAAGGGACGAAGAAAAAGAGCGCATCGTAAGATACGCTCTCTTAGTCTGTCTGCTATTTTCTATGTCTTGGAGGTTTATTGAGTTTTCGTGACATTTTCAAAGCGACATACCCATGGGTCAACGATCACATTCTTCACATTGGCCTGATATGCTGCGGTCACGACGCGTTCTGAGAATGGTTGGATTGATGGAATAATTTCCTTGTCCATCTTAATCTGGACTTCCTTGTATAGCTCGGTCTGTTTGGCCTGATCGGGCTCAACCAAAGCTTTCTCGATAATGCTGTTGAGTTTTTCACTGAAGAAGCTGGTACGCCACCCTTGATAGTTGGTCAGCTTGGCCTCGTCTGCATTGTTCGGATTGTAGACCAATGCACGGAGGTTGCTATCTGGATGCGGGAACTGGCCACCGCCACCACGCCCAACGAGCAATTCAAAATCACGGTTGCGCATGGCACCATAGATCTGGCTGCCGCCGCCAGTAATGATTTCAGCTTTGATGCCAGCCTGCGCTAACGTCGACTGAATGGCTGTCGCTGAATCGAGGAACTGCTGGGTTGAGATCACCCGGATGGTTGTTTCAAATCCATCGGGGTAACCGGCTTCTGCAAGCAGGCGCTTGGCCTTTGCGACATCCAGCGTATAACCCGGGTCTTTCATTGCCGAAAATGCACCAGAGTTGATCGGACGCTGACGCTGAACACCGAAGAATGACATGATTGTCTCGTTGATGCCTTTGTAATCGATCAGATAACGCAGGGCTTCTCGAACTTTTGGTTTGGCAAACCTCTCATCTTTCATGGACACAGCGAGATAGTAGAAACCGACGCTGGGGACTGAGTCGATTGTCAGAGCTGATTCTTCCTTGAGCGCTTTAAGGTCTGCTGCTGCAAGCGAGAAGCCTATATCAAGATCGCCCTGTTCAAGGCCTAGCCGTTGAGTCTGAGACTCTGGCAAATGGCGCATGAGCACGCGTTTCATTTCAGGCGCACCACCCCAGAAATCATCGTTGCGGCCGAGAATGACATATTCATTGGCGCGCCATTTGGTCAGAGAGAATGCGCCTGAGCCAGCGGAATTATTGGCTAGCCATTCTTTGCCCATGTCGCCGTCTTTCTCATGGCTTTTGACGAGCTTGGAATCCAGAATGGAACCAGGGCCAGCCTGCGTCAGTATCATGATAATGAGCTTGGGGTCATCCAGCTTTGGCAAGTTCAGTACAAAGGTGTGCTCATCTTTGGCAACGAAATACTTGTCGACATCTTCAGATTTGAAGCCTCGGGATTTGAGATAAGACGCCTGAGCCAGATTGAGTGTAAGCAAGCGTTTTAAGCTGTAAGCGACATCATCTGCCGTTACCGGATTGCCGGATGCAAATTTGGCATCCTTGCGCAAATGGAACGTCACAGACATGTTGTCGGGCGCGATATCCCAGCTTTCTGCAATGCGAGGTTGGAGCTGCCGCGTTTCAGGATCAAGCTGGGCAAGGGCGTCATAGACGTTGTTTAAAATCTGAACCGCTTCGCCGCCTGTAATGGCAGCCGGGTCCATCGTCAACACGTTGTTCATGTTGAACGCAACGATGAGCTGATCCTTAGGTGTCTCTGCCAGCGCAGCAGAGTTGAAGCTTGCGGTGCCAGCCAACAGAACGGCACTGAAAGCGATCGTAGCGAGTAGTTTTTTCATGTTTCCTCCCAATAGTAACCATGAATACTCTTGCTATGTACGACGAATTAGGAATGTGTCAGACAGTTTCGGTAAATACACATAACGTCGCACTCTGGATTTGGACAGAAACTCTTGATTTCTTACAGTGAGAGATCTCTCTCTCGAAGCTTCTGCCTCTTCTTGAACCTCAACTTGAAAGAATGGGGAGGGGATAAGTGAGCGTCCCTCCCGCAGATCATTGAATGCGATTGTTTTCGATAAAGTCGAAGTTGATGTCTTCGCCCAAGCCAGGGCGGTCTGGTACATGTACAAAACCATCCTCATCCATCGGGTCGGACAGAGATTTCAGATAGTCAAACCCGTCGTCATATTCGAGGAATGGATGCAATAGGCCGCGTTCATACCAACGACAATTTTTCGAAGCCGCTACGACATGCAGGTTCATCGCCGTGTTGCCATGCACTTCGCAATTCATGCCGAAACACTCGGCCATGCGCATCGTTTTGATGGCTGGCGTGATACCGCCAACATCATTAACGCCAGTGCGTAGAATGTCGCATGCGCCGAAGCGCACCCATTCGGCGCGGTGCCAGTGTTTGCCTGCTGCACTTTCTGGCCCCAGAACAGGAATGTCGAGGTTGTCTGCCAGCCATTTATAGGAAGAGAGAGACTGCTCATCGAGAGGCTCTTCTATCCAGTCAAAGCCAAGTTGTTCGAGACCACGCCCCAGCGCAAGTGCATCCGTGCGCGAATACCAATGAAAAGCGTCAATCATAAGGCTGATATCAGGGCCGACGGCTTCTCGAACAGCTGCACAGGCTTTGAGGTCCATCTTGACATTTGGCGCCCAGCTAACTGGTGGCATCCAGGTGTGAAGCTTGATGCCCTTGTAGCCACGCTTGACGAGTTTTTCGGCAAATCGAGCATAATCTTCCGGCGTCGCCAATCCCCCTTCTAATTCATCCCCACACATGATCGAGCCATAAGCAGGCATTTTGTCACGATAGCTACCGAGAAGCTTGTGCACTGGCTGATTGAGTGTGCGACCAGCCAAGTCCCAGAGCGCACAATCAACGACGGCTAGTGTTCGGTCGGTAAGTTGTGCTGCAGAGCCTCGTTGCCAGTGGGCCAAGTCCTGCCAAAGATGCTCGCGATCCCGGTAGTCCTGGCCTATCAGCACCTTCTTGACAAATTTATCAAGAATATGGGGTCTCACAATTTCTGGTGGACAGAAAGAGTAGCCCTGATGGCCGTCTTCCGTGCTGATTGTCAACATGGCTTGTTGAACTTTATGAGCCGGTCCGGGGTGTCCATGACCTGCGCTGTCTGAATGACGGCGTGTGGTGGTTGAAAAGACCGAGACTGAGACATCAGTAATAATCATGAGCAAGACCTTCCCGTAGCCTTCTGCTGGCTATCATTCTGTATTTTTCATTGTTAAGGGAATTTTTTAAGCTCGTCAATATTTGTCATACAGATAATTGATATCTTTCATATAGATTTTTGAAAGATTTCGTACTAAACTATTCAAACAGCAAATTTATTGAACTCTGATATCTGGTTCCTGCAGTTTTGAATAAGATACTGACTGGATTGGTCAAAAAATATAGTGACCTCGTCAGAAGAAAAATTGAATGTGCTGCAAAATATGATAAATAGTCATATTGATTGAAAATCAGGCATACAGCTTTGGTTTTGTGAAAGGTTGAAGATGGAAGCAGAGCTAGAGGGCAAAAAGCAGAATGGTGGTAAATCACAGACCTTGGTCAGCCGAATAAGCGAGCTTCTTCGGCAGGAAATTGCTTCGACAAAGTTTGTTCCCGGCGATCGATTGCCAAGCGAAGCTGATCTGGGGAAACGTTTCGAGGTAAGCAGAACCGTCGTTAGAGAGGCTATTGCAATTTTGCGCTCTGATGGTCTGGTGGAGGCACGCAAAGGGGCAGGGGTGTTTGTACTCGACCCGCGCAATGCGCGTCAGAATCATCCATTCTCCGATCTTTCCTCAGATAGAATATCTGAAGTGATTGAGCTGCTGGAAATGAGGTCCGCCTTTGAAATTCGTTCTGCAGGACTTGCTGCTTCTCGTCGGTCTTCTGCTCAATTGGAGAATATTCTGAAAGCTCATGCCGTTGTCGGAGAAGCTATGGCTGCGGATGAATGGCCTTATGAAGCAGACTTCCAGTTTCACTATGAAATCGCGGTCGCCACTCAGAATAAACGTTTCCCGCAATTTTTGGCTATGATACGCCCCGGTATCATTCCGAGAAAAGATCTGACCGGCGTGCTTGATCGACGCAAGATCCATCCGAACCCGCATCTTCATCGCGAGCATGCCATTATCTTGCAGGCTATCGTCGACGGTGATGCGGAGGCCGCTGAAAGTGCCATGAAAACGCATCTCGAAGGGGCTCTGTCGCGCTATCGCAATATGTTGCGCGAAAGCCTGTCATTGGACATTTCTGCGTGATGATTTGAGGCGCGACTTCCGTATTTGAATCGAGTTAATTCGCTAACTGTTTGGGCAGGAAGCCTTTGCGCCTTATTTAGGTAAGGAAAATCAACCCGGCTCTCATTTAACGAAAGAAGAAGACCTCAACGAGTTCATTCGCGCCAATGTCGAGAGTGCCTTTGACGTGCTTCCCGTTATGTACCCGTTTATAGGTTAGTTCTGTTCCCGTTTTGATCTTGTCTGGATTGGGTTGCGAGTTCGATTGGGGTTAGCCCTTTGTGGGTGGTATGAGGTCTTTTGGGTGTTGTAGTCAATTCTGATGGTGGCGACGCCAACGATGAAAAAGGACTAGTGTAGTAAAAATGAGCGAAGCAGAACCATTCTATCGGAAAGACGCTTTCCTGCCATTTGGAGGTGATTTTGGTGCGTCTGACATTGTTTATTGGCTCAAAGAGCAGGGTGTGAGGTTTCTTTCAAATGACCAAGCCAACAAACTGAATCATGATCAACTTTTTGACTTACTCGTCACCCACCTCTGCGCATGGAACATTGTAGATCCAGTCCCTAAGATCTCCGGCGATCCAACACACTATCTGATTCCATTCTCATTCGAGGATCAGGAAGAAATTTCATTTAACGGACAAAAGCTCTCTGAGCTCATTGAAAGTAAAATTAATGAAACGCTTCGACCCAAGAAGTTCATCGCTTCATGTGATCCAAGACACGTAATAGCAGTGGAAATACCGACCTTCTCCTATGACATTGTATCAGGCCTCGCGCAAAACGGCGGTACGAATATACATTTCATTATCTTCGATGATGGGCAGGATTTTTGGGTGACACTATGCCCTGAGTTTCCGTTCATTGTTATTTCAAAAAGAGAACCTCTCGAAGAAAGTGAACTATTTGGTAAAAATCATTCGTTTTGGACCGACTATTTTAACAAGAATATTTCACAAGCGGCTCGTCTTTGCTCCCCTGACTTCCTCGACATGTTGAAAACAACATATATTCCTCGTGTTTTGTGATTGACGTAATCCTGCACAAAGCCACCTGTCTTAAAACAGAACGGTTTGGAGGATTGCAGAAATAAACCGCGTAGCAGTACCTATACGAAGTTTCTCACCCCTTCAGGATACGAATCCAGAAGCCTCTCCGTTCTGGCATTGCCATCTTATCACGCTGATTGGGGCTTAAGACCATGCCATTCCATTTCGACTGGTACAAGAAGCCCTATTAGCTTTGGAGAAGCCAAACCCGGAGAGTAGACGAAGAAAAAGCGGTGCTCTATCCCGATCCTTTGGAGGTGACCGAAGAGGGCTCAATCACATTACCAAACTATAAAGAACCGGGGCAACAGATGACAATAACGGTTGATCTAAGAGAGCTTGTCACGGCTGAAACCAAGGCCAGCACGGCGCTTGAGGCGGCAAAGGCCAAAGCTCTTGCCTCAGTGACCGACCAGATCAGCGCGGCGCTTGCTGATGACTGACTTGATTGGTCAAGAGATGATCTATCTGGCCAAAGAGCAAGAGGCGAAAGACTGGCAGGCCTCAGAGTCGCCAGACCTTGCCGATTTTCTGCTTATGTTTGCTGAGGTGGGCATAACCGCCAGCACAGCGGATAAGCTGGCCACGCTTTGGCTCACGATGGCCAACCAATGGCGGCAAACAGCGGCAAGCTTTGGAGCGATCCGGCTTAAATCAAAAAGCGATATCAAAAGCGCGGCGAGCGCTGAAGCGGTGCAAAGTGTGGTTGATGCCATCGACTGGCCAACCTGAGAAATCAACTAGGCCAGACCGGCCTTTACCCTCTGATTGATCAAATTCACCCGAGGGTAAAGGCCGGTTTGGCAATAGAAAAGATGGTTCCCAGATGAGACATATAGTTTTGCGCAGTCTGGGAGAGACGCAGGCGTTCAGTTCTTCGACAAAGGCGACAAGGGTTTGACTGTCGATGTTAGAGCTATGCATCGAGGATATGTCATATTCATTCTTGATGGTGTTCAAGACTTGCGTCTTGGTTCGGCCAATCTGCTTGTGGCTGGTCTTTACATATTTATCGATTGCATCCGCCAGGGTCTTGCACGGCACTTTCTCCAGTCCGTCTGGCTTGGCTAAATCAGCCTCTTGCTTATCAATCCACATTTTAGCTACTCGACCTTCGGTCGAATGTTTTATTCTCACGGTGGACAACTTTGCCATCACGCTTTATGACGATCTGCGCAAGAAAGGCAGATGAACCGTTTTTGCGTTTTCGCTCGGATATGGTTCCCATCGGTACAACATTTCCCCATTTGGTACAACACACCGGTACAACATGGGCAAAAATAGTCAATAATGGGTGAGAATGATAGTGACTAGTACAACATGAAAGGCATTGTAAGTCATTGGAAAATATAAAAGAACAATATAAATCAATGACTAAGGTGTTTTCGGTTGCGCCCATGATGGAGTGGACGGATCGGCATTGTCGGTACTTCCATCGGCTGCTTTCCAAGAAGGCTTTGCTCTACACTGAAATGGTAACGGCGCCTGCTGTTATTCATGGCGACAGGGCGCATTTGATCGGGTTTGATGAGGCTGAGCATCCGGTGGCGCAGCAGTTAGGGGGCTCGGATCCTGAGCAATTGGCCGAAGCAACGCGGATTTGCGCAGACTTTGGCTATGATGAAATCAACCTCAATGTGGGCTGTCCGTCAGATCGCGTGCAGTCTGGCATGTTTGGTGCTTGTCTGATGGCTGAGCCGGATCTTGTTGCGCGCTGTGTTGAAGCCATGAAGAAGGTGACGAATGTACCCATCACGGTGAAATGCCGCATCGGGATTGACGACCAGAATGAAGAAGAAGCGCTCGACATATTGGTCGACAAGGTGCTTGAAGCTGGCTGCGATGGACTAACTGTGCATGCGCGCAAAGCCTGGTTGCAAGGACTGAGCCCAAAGGAAAATCGGGATATCCCGCCGCTGAATTATGATCGCGTCTATCGACTTAAACAGCGGCTGCCGGACGTGCATATCGCGATCAATGGTGGTATCAAGACACTGGAAGAATGTGCCGAGCATTTCCAGCATGTCGATGGTGTGATGCTTGGTCGAGCGGCTTATCAAAGCCCCGCTTTGTTAGCGCGAGTGGACTGTGATTTGTTCGGGGAAGGGGAGCCGGTTGACCCATTTGCTGCGGCTGAAGGCATGATTCCTTATATCGATGCGCATATCGCGCGGGGTGGACGCGCCAGTCAGGTGACGCGGCATATGATTGGCTTGTTTCAAAGTCGCCCCGGCGCCAAACGCTGGCGCCAGATTCTGACCGTGGAATCGGTCAAGCCCGGCGCAACATCAGATCTTGTGCTTGAGGCGCTCAAGGCCTTGCGCTGATGGTGTAAATCAGGAAAGAAATGTCAGCGCGACATCGTCAGGCGATCACCGCTGACAGACCAACTGCCCAAACGATCCAGATAGCTCATGCCCAGAAGGCTTTCCTGCAAGGCCCCTTCCTGCGCCACCATGGCGCGGACATTGTTTGCCTGAAGGCCTCCTACAGAAACGCTGTCTAAAATGATTGGGGCTGTGAAGGTGCGCCCATTCGCCGTGCTAACAGGGGCGATATAATTAAGGCTCGTCGTATCGATCCCTATCGCTTCTGCATCGTCTCTGGTCAAGACAACGGCGCTGGCTCCGCTATCAATAAGCATCGAAAGAGAAGATCCATTGACATCTGCGCTCACCTGAAAATGACCACCGGCAGAGCGGCGGAAAGATACGCTGCCATCGCTCGAAACCATTGCCGAGCCGGGCACCAGTTCGCCCGTTACGCGGCTGACCAGCATGCGGGCATCGTCCTTGAAGCTGTAACCAAGAACCAGCAAGATGCCCAAAGCCGCCCACATAACGAGATATTTCAGGGATTTAAGAGGGGACGCGCTGCGTCGGGAGCCGCGGCCCGATAGCAGAAACAACAGCAGTGTCGAAAGCACAGCGACGCTGCCAATTGCCTCGATCGGATAGCCGAATAGCTCGCCGGACTGATGATTATACATCAATATGGCCACAGCAGTGACGACAATCCCCATCAGTGCATAGAACATGAAACATCTCCCCGATAACTCTCTGTACCCTGTCATATAGGAATTGGATCATGTCAAATCCATGGGGAGGGCGAATGCGGGTTTTGATTGACTTATCCGATGGAGGCAAAAAGCAGAAGGCCAATGCCGAAGAAGATCTCTCCTACCTGTTGTGAAGCTCCCAACACATCGCCAGTCTGGCCTTTGATATGGTGATTTGCCAACTTGACCATCATCAGGCTCGCAAGAACAGTCATGACAAAGGCAGAAATGCCCGAAGCCAATCCGAAATTGGGCACAATCAACAAAGCCGTCGCCAACGCGCCCATGGCGATAGAAATGGCATAAGTGCGAGTGGAGGGAGCTCCAAGCCCCGCAGAGAGCCCCGTGATGCGCGCGGCTGGCAGAGTATGCCAAACATGCATTAGCGGTACACGAGAAACGACGCCCGCCGCAAGATAGGCAAGACCGCCATGTGTAACGCCATAATTGTCAAAGAGGTAGTAGACGATGCTGATGCGCATCAATAGCGACATGCAAAGGGCGGTAGCGCCATAGCTGCCCAGCCGACTGTCCTTCATGATTTCGAGCTTGCGCGCAATGGAATGCCCGCCCCAGAAGCCATCCGCGACATCTGCTAGTCCGTCCTCGTGCAATCCCCCAGTTACAATCGACATGGATAGAATGGTCATGCAGGCGAGCAGGAAAGAGGGGAGTGGCGCTGTCCACGCCAAGGCATCAAAGAGTGTTGCTGGAATCAGCGCGAAAAAGGCTAGAAACAGGCCAATGAGAGGCATTGCCCGCGCGGTGCGGTGCATTTTGGGCAGGCCTTCGCTGGCTTTGCCCAAAAAACCAGGAACAGGTAGCCGGGTAAAAAAGGCAAAACAATCCAGAATATCCTGCCACCAACCCTGAATATATCGGATAATGCTCGTAATAAGAGTAAGCTTTCCATTTGGCGTGGACATTTCCGGCATTTGATCCTCCCTTAGGACCTTTCGTGACAATTGCGTATTGCTCAGTGACAGACCGCTCAGTATATCTCGTGGCAAGAATGATCCGAAATGAGCAAATTCGGCAAGGAGAGGCAAGCGCTTTTCGAAAGACTATGCTAAACGCAAGATAACACTGTGACTTGTGAGCCCAAAGGGGCTGGATTCGGACACTCAGCTTTATCGGCCGTCGCACACCATCACCGCGACCGGTGTACAAAACAATCTAAAAGGTAGAATAAAATGATTCCTACTTCCTCCGCTCTCCCTTTTGATGACATCTTGGCATTGCTGGACAAGATGCCAGAGCCAGATGAAGAGCTGCGCGCCAAAGTTCGTGAGAGAGAAGCGTCTCTGACCAAGCCAGCTGGCTCTCTTGGCAAACTTGAAGAACTTGCTGAATGGGTCGCTGTTTGGCAGAACCGCGAAAAGCCGCAGATTCTCCGCCCGCTCGTTGGCGTCTTTGCCTGTCAGCATGGCATTGCGAAACACGGCGTTTCTGCATTCCCGAATGAGCTTAACCAGCTGATGGTCGACAATTTCAGCCAGGGCGGCGCTGCCATCAACCAGCTCTGCACGGCCTATGATCTTGGCCTCAAGGTTTTTGATCTCGCCATTGAGCATCCAACTGGCGACATCACTGTCGAACCGGCTATGTCAGAGAAAGACTGCGTTGCAACCATGGCATATGGCATGGAAGCGATTGCTGGCGGTACGGACTTGTTATGCCTTGGCGAAATGGGCATTGGCAACACAACCATTTCAGCCGCTCTGTTTACGGCTCTGTTTGGTGGTTCCGCTGAAGACTGGTGTGGTCGTGGCTCAGGGGTTGACGACAAGGGCATCCAGCTGAAAGTTGATCTCGTCAACAAGGCTCTGGAAACCCACAAGGATCATCTCGACAAGCCTCTCGAAGTGCTTGCACGCCTCGGTGGTCGCGAGTTTGCTGCCATGGCAGGTGCTGTTCTGGCTGCCCGCATCAATAATGTCCCCGTAATTGTCGATGGGTTCAACACCACTGCGGCTGTGGCCGTGCTTCACAAACTGGACCCGCGCACTCTGGACCACTGCATCTTCTCCCATTGCTCTGCTGAAGGCGCCCATCGTCGCGCTCTGGATGCCATGGGTAAAACAGCTTTGCTCGATCTGGGCATGCGTCTTGGTGAAGGCACCGGCGCTGCAATGGCTGCAGGTGTCGTCAAGGCAGCCTGTCAGGCTCATAACGGCATGGCAACCTTCGCTGATATCGGCCTTTAAGCAAACTTAGCTCAGGCATTGTCAAACCAATCCAAAGCCGGCCGTGTGCCGGCTTTGTTGTGTCTAGTCACAGGCAAGTCAAAAACTTTGTCGCCAGATTTACAAAAAGGGAAGCGACTGCTAACCTCCTCGCAGCCTATCCATGTTCAGCTAGGGTTCCGCTGCCTTTGGCAGGTCTGGACCGAGCGCTGCTAAGAGCCCAAGTGGGCAGACACCTGAAAGATCAAAAGACTAGGGGGGATGGAAAGGGCACGCTAGACGTGCGCCCATTTTAGTCTTGAAAGGTTTTTCTCATGTCCCTTCTTGGATTCATGCTTGTCTTGGCTGCTGCTTTTTGCCATGCCACCTGGAATTTCTTCGTTAAACGCATCAATGCCGGACCAGAATTGGTGTGGACGTTCTCCGCTATAACGGTGGTTATCTATAGCCCGTTGGCGGTGTATTTCTTTCTGCAAATGCCAGCCTTCAATGCGCTCAATATCAGCTTCATCATCGGTAGCTGCATTTTGCATCTGGGCTATTTCCTTCTGCTGCAAAAAGGATATCGAACAGGAGATCTTTCTGTCGTCTATCCCACGGCCCGCGCCACAGGCCCCATGCTCTCAACGATCTTTGCTGTTGTCATTCTTGGTGAGCAAGCAACTATACAGGGCGCATTGGGCGCGCTGGTCATCATCTTCGGTGTATTGATGTTGGCTGGTGGCTTGAAGATCAAGTCGATGGCACAAGCGACGTCGTTGCTTTTTGGGGTTGGAGCCGGGGTGCTGATCGGTAGCTATACAGTCTGGGATGCCTATGCCGTGTCCGTGCTCGCTTTGCCGCCGTTGCTGCTCGACTATAGCTCAAGTCTCGGGCGGTCCATTCTTCTGGCGCCCGTCGCAGCAAAGCGCGCAGGGTCTGTCAAAAAGATCTGGCAGGAGCATAAAGCTGGCCTGCTGGTCATCGCGATTTTCAACCCCTTGGCCTATATACTCGCGCTTGTTGCGATGACATTTACGCCCGTCATTTACATCGCACCCATACGGGAGGTCAGCGTTGTCCTATCTGTCTTATTGGGAAGTTTGGTCTTGGGCGAGGGCAATTTGAAAGATCGCCTTATTTGGTCCTGCACGATCCTTCTGGGTGTATCGATACTGGCGAGTGCCTAAGGGGAGAAACGACTATCCAGCTCTCTTGAGGCGAATGCGGTTTTTGGAGGGCTGGATCATGTCCATCACGCGGCTTGGTGGGAAGCTGGCCGTAACAGTGGTGCCCTTACGCAATTCCGATTGCAGATCGAATTTGCCGTCATGCATGCTGACCAGAGCCTGAACAATGGAAAGCCCCAGACCCGAACCTTCCTCGGCACTTTGAATGGCGGCTGCCCCCTGACCAAAGGCACTCAGTACAGTTTCAATTTCATGCTCGGGAATGCCCATGCCGGTATCCTTGACGGAAACCATCTGACCGCCACCTTCAATGCCCTTTACCGTAAGGGTAATGGTGCCGCCATTGGGCGTGAACTTCACGGCATTGGTGAGCAGATTGAGGATAATCTGGCGGATTGCGCGTTCGTCAGCCCAAAGCTTGGGCAGCGTCTGGTCGGCATCTAGCGTTATCGATATATCCTTGGCCTTGGCCCTAATGCGTAGGAGATTTTCGCAGTCTTCCGCGATATAGGCCAATGTTACCGCTTCTTCATTCAGGCGATAACGTCCTGCCTCAATGCGCGAGAGATCGAGAATCTCGTTGATCAGATTCAAGAGGTGCGAGCCAGACGCGTGAATGTCGTTTGAATATTCACGATATTTGTCGTTTGGAAGCGGGCCGAATACTTCCGTTTTCATCATCTCGGAAAAGCCGAGAATGGCGTTCAACGGAGTCCGTAGTTCATGGCTCATGGTGGCCAGAAAACGGCTCTTTGCCGTATTAGCCTCTTCCGCCTGACGACGGGACTCATCCGAGATAGCCTTGGCTTGTTCCAACTCGGTGATGAGGTAGTCCTTCTCAAGCCTGAAGTTGAGCATGGCCAGCGTGGAGCTGTAGAGGCGCTTGGAAAGCAGAATGAAGAAAACGATCGCACCGATGGACATCAGGGACAGGGTCGGATCTGTCTCTTTCGAGTGCATCAGGATAGAATGATTGATGACCAGAGCGATTGGCAGCGAGCCAGCCCAAACCACAGACGGAATGGGAAAGCTGAGCATCGTCGTAACCGCAATAACAACGAGCATCACCGCAAACTGGTATTCTTCCAGATATCCCACGTCTTTGGTCGTCGGTAACAACAGAATGGCGGCCCAGACAATGCCGGCAAGGGCTTCCATGAACAGGAAGCGTCTTTGCCAGTCATTCAGCTCGATATCACTTTCGGAGTGTTTCTTGAAGCTTTTGACATAAAGGGTTGCAACAAGATGGACCAACAATGCAGCGACCACCCACAAGAGAGCGTTGATTGGCGTCGTCCAGAGGGTGGAAATCGCAGCGGATATCAGGAATAGAACCGGCATGGCATAAGCCGCAGATATGCGGTTTTCCGCATACATCAGCATTAACTCGTGGCGAAAGGTCGGACGATATCCATCTTTGTTGTTGAGTTGCTCACGCACATCGTGGACGGTGCGCAAAACGGCACGTCTTTTCGCAGCACGGGCACTGTTGGCCTGCTGGGAATTCTTTTTTGACCGATCAGTGCGATAAACACCGGTCATGCGTGACGCCCTTTTTCATTTTTATTAAAATGTTCCTGAAAACATCATTTCTCATTTGTATTAAAATCCGCCTGAGGAAGATGGTTAATAAAGCATGAAATGGTGAAAAGATGTGGGCTAATTGACATGGCAGGCAAAGAGAAGGCATTGAATATGTTTAATATTTGGATCAAATAAATGTTATTTATTGCCGTGCCGATCACTGAGGTGAGGGACCGTGGAGCACGCTAGCAAGCTTACTAGGCTGACTGAAAGAATAGAGAGCTGCCGGATCTGCTGCGCTGCTCCCAACGGTGCTGCATTGCCCCACGAACCACGGCCCGTCGTCCGCCTATCTTCAACGGCGCGCATTTGCATTGCAGGGCAAGCTCCGGGCATGAAGGTGCATAAAACCGGAATCCCCTTTAACGATCCTTCGGGAGATCGTCTGCGCGATTGGATGGGAATTGATCGAGATTGTTTTTACGATCAACGCAAGATTGCCATAGTGCCAATGGGCTTCTGCTTTCCAGGTTATGATGCAAAGGGAGGAGACTTGCCACCACGCAAGGAGTGCGTGAAGGCCTGGCATGACGAAATATTTGCAGGCATGCCGCAATTGGAGGTGATTCTGGTGATTGGCCAATATGCCCAGCGTTATCATCTGGGCAAAAGGCGCGCCAAAACCCTGACGCAAACCGTGGAGCAAGCCAAGGCCGTCTGGAATGAAACAGCCTCTCCCCGAATTCTGCCGCTGCCGCATCCCTCTTGGAGGAATACAGCCTGGTTGAAGAAGAATCCCTGGTTTGAAAGAGACATTTTGCCATTTTTGAAAGAAGAAGTGCACAAACTATTGGCCGAGTAGCAACAGAAAAATTTTCTTCAAAACTATGGCTCGACAAAAGGATGAGTGGCATTTCTCACATATTGACATTGATTTGAGAATTTTCTTTCGATATCATTTTGCTAATGGGGCGATTATGAGAAAATCTTTGTCCAAGGAGATTTTCTCGACGCCATAGGCCCAGTCTGAAAATCGGGTATATATCGCTCCTTAAGGGATCGGAGAAAGCCATGCTGGATCGTTTGGATCGGCGAATTCTGCAAATCCTGCAGGAAGACGCCACTATGCCTGTCGCTGAAATCGGACGTCGGGTGGGCCTGTCCACGACGCCATGCTGGCGACGCATTCAAAAAATGGAAGAAGAAGGGGTTATCACCGGTCGCGTCGTGCTTCTTGATCCTGACAAGGTCAACACGAGAGTCACCGCTTTTGTTGCCGTAACCACCAATGAACATTCTTCCGATTGGCTCAAGCGTTTTGCAGATGTGATCAGGGATTTCCCCGAAGTCGTTGAATTCTATCGTATGGCTGGGCAGGTGGACTATCTGTTGCGCGTCGTTGTGCCCGATATTGACGCCTATGACGCTTTTTACAAAAAGCTGATTGCACGCATCGAGGTGGGAGACATCTCGACGACATTTGCCATGGAGCAGATAAAATACACGACCGCTTTGCCACTCAACTATCTGCCCGACAAGGAAGCGCGATAGCGCGTTCGCCGCGCAGCTTTCGCATATTGCCGTTCTGCGACATAAAAAAACCCGCGAGCCTTGGGCGTCGCGGGTTTTTCAATGGTTTCGAAAGGCAGCAATCAGGCGACACCTTCGTCGCCCATCCTGCGTTTATTTGCGGTCCAGAAGAGCAATCAGGGACGATGTGTCCCAACGATTGCCACCAAGGCTCTGGACTTGCCCGTAGAATTGATCAACTGCGGCAGTGACCGGGAGGTGAGCCCCATTGCTGCGGGCTTCGTCCAGAACAATGGCCAGATCCTTGCGCATCCAGTCCACGGCAAAGCCGAAGTCGAACTCGCCTTTCGCCATGGTGGACGCGCGATTTTCCATCTGCCATGACCCGGCAGCGCCTTTTGAGATGACATCAACAACAGCTTCCACATCAAGCCCGGCTTCCTTGGCGAAGTGAACGCCTTCCGAAAGGGCTTGCACAAGCCCTGCAATGCAGATCTGGTTGACCATCTTGGTTAGCTGGCCAGCGCCGGATGGGCCCATCAGGCCAACCATCTTGGCAAAAGATTCGATAACCGGTTTGGCCTTGGCAAAGATATCCTCATCACCTCCGCACATGACAGTGAGCACGCCATTCTCTGCGCCAGCCTGCCCGCCGGAAACCGGAGCGTCGATGAATCCAACATCCTGTGCTTTGGCAACTTCATAGAGCTCGCGCGCCACTTTGGCGCTGGCGGTGGTGTTGTCAACAAAGATAGCGCCTTCCTTCATGGTGGAAAGGGCTCCGTCTTCGCCGATGGTCACTTCGCGCAAATCATCATCATTGCCGACACAGCAGAACACGAAGTCGGCGCCTTCGGCCGCCGCCGTTGGTGTCGTTGCCATAGAACCGCCATACTCTGCGACCCATTTTTCGGCTTTTGCAGCTGTGCGGTTATAGACCGTGACATCATGACCACCCTTATGCATAAGGTGTGCAGCCATTGGATAGCCCATGACACCAAGACCGAGAAAAGTAACTTTGGCCATATCAAAATCCTCATATCGTTAGAGCGGAACATGCTTGTCATAAAAAAGAAAAAGGGCGGCCTGATGAGCCGCCCCGTTCGAAAATTTTGGTTAGCCAGCGATCTTTGAGAAATCGGCGACTGTGCGAGTCGTTGCACGGATCTGGGTCAGCATCTTAAGGCGGTTTTCGCGAACCTCGGCGCGTTCGTCATTGACGAGCACCTTCTCGAAGAAGGCGTCCACTGGTGCACGCAGCGTTGCAAGGGCCGACATGGCGCCTGCAAAGTCTTCTGCTTCGACAGCATCTGCGGCAGCAATCCTTGCCTTTTCAATGGCTGAGGCGAGAGCGACTTCCTCCGGCTCATGCAAATGAGCGCCCTCGATAACACCTTCAAAGTGGGTGCCAGATTTCTTTTCTTCAGCTCGCAAGATGTTCGCTGCACGGCGATACCCCGCCAGCAAGTTGGCGCCATCATCGCTGGCAAGGAACGAACCCAGTGCTTCAACGCGTTTTGCGATCATGACGATGTCATCCTGACCACCAAGAGCAAACACGGCGTCGAGCAGATCATGACGCGCGCCTTTGTCTCTGAGATAGACACTCAGGCGATCGGCAAAGAAGGAAAGCAGATCTTCGCTCTGTTCAAATCCTGGACGGGCCTTGGCAAAGATTTCTTTCAGCGGCAGGCGAATGTCATTGTCCACCAGAATGCGGATGACACCCAGCGCAGCACGACGCAGAGCGAACGGGTCTTTCGAACCGGTCGGCTTTTCATCAATTGCCCAGAAGCCGGTCAGCAGATCCAGCTTGTCAGCCAAGGCGACAGCAATGGACACTGGCTCACCTGGAACATCATCACTGGGACCCTGCGGCTTGTAATGCATTTCGATGGCATCAGCGACCTTAGGGTTCTCATTCAAAGCCAGCGCATAATAGCGGCCCATGAGCCCTTGCAGCTCGGTGAATTCGAACACCATGTCGGTAACAAGGTCGGCCTTGGCGAGCTTGGCAGCGCGTGCGGCTAGAGCCTTGTCGGCGCCAACGGTCGGAGCCAGTGCTTCGGACAGAGCAACAAGACGCTCGACGCGTTCGCTCTGAGTGCCCAGCTTTTCATGGAACACCATGGAGTCGAGTTTATAGAGGCGGGTTTCAAGGCCGGTTTTGAGGTCGGTTTCCCAGAAGAACTTGGCGTCGGACAAGCGCGCACGCACGACTTTCTGGTTGCCGGCAACGATGGTCTTGCCATCATCCGGAGCAATCAGGTTGGAGACCAGAACAAACTTATTGGCCAGTTTGCCGGTTTTGGCATCTTTGAGAACGAAGCATTTCTGATGCTCGCGGATCGAGGTCTGTATGACTTCGTCTGGCATATCGAGGAACGCTTGTTCGAACTCGCCCATCAAAACAACCGGCCATTCGACAAGGCCGCCAACTTCTTCAAGCAGGCCCATATCTTCGACCAGCTCCAGACCTTGCGCAAAGGCAAGGGTTTTGGCGTCGTTGAGGATGATCTCTTTGCGTTCATCAAGATCAAGCACGACCTTGTGCTCTTTGAGGCCAGCCACATAGTCGTCAAAACGCTTGACGGCAAAGTCTTCCTTGCCGTGGAAACGATGGCCCTGCGTCTTGTCTGAGCTTTCAATGCCTTCAACGGTGAAAGGAACCACTTCAGACCCTTCACCTTCAACCGAAAGTGTGCAAAGGATGGAGTGCAACGGGCGAACCCAACGCAACGCACCGTCGCCAGCCTTGCCCCACTTCTGGCTTTTCGGCCAAGGAAACTTGCGCACGACATCTGGAACGAGTTCGGCGATGATGTCTTCAGCTTTCCGGCCTGACTTGTTGATGATGGCGACATAGAAGTCGCCTTTCTTCGGGTCGGTCTGAACCGTGGCTTCTTCAATCGAAGAAAGGCCAGCACCACGCAGAAAGCCTTGAAGGGCTTTCTCTGGAGATCCTACGCGCGGTCCTTTGCGTTCTTCTGAAATGTCAGGAGAGGAGGCCGTGAGACCCGTGATGGACAAAGCAAGGCGGCGAGGGGTTGCGAATTCGCGGGCACCCTCATAGGTCAAACCGGCATCCACCAGACCCCCGGTGATTAGTTTTTTCAAATCTTCAGCAGCCCGGCGCTGCATGCGGGCCGGGATTTCTTCGGAAAAAAGCTCAAGCAGAAGGTCTGGCATAGTCTTCTCTATTTACATCGATAATGGGTAAGGTCTTTGGGATTTTGACTAGCAAGACGGGGAGGCTTTGTCACTGATAAAATGACTGTTTCGCTAAACAGTGGGGTAAAGCGCACAAGGTAGCCGGCTTCAAAGAGCCTTACATGGGTGGTTTCGAGCAAACATGGTCGATTTGCTCAAAAAGGAAAGGCCCGCCAAATCAAGCGGGCCTTGGTTGAATGCATGTCTATCAGCTATTGTCTCGCTGCAAATGACGCGTCAGGCGTGTTTCAATGACATCCCAGAGCCGACGAATGATCTCGACGCAAAGGAGATAGAAAATCGCCGCATAAATATAGGCTTGAAAATCGTAGGTTTGGGAAAAGGCGCGGCGGGTTTCGCCCATCAGATCATATACCGAGATGATGGAAACCACAGCGGAGCCCTTGATCATCAGGATGAACTCGTTGCCGTAAGGCCGTAGTGCGACGATCAACGCCTGTGGCAGCACGATTTTGAAGAAGGTGACAAACTTTGGCAAACCAAGGCTCTGCGCCCCTTCGATTTGGCCCTTGGGCACATTCATGATGGCGCCACGCAGGATTTCCGCCTGATAGGCTGCCGTATTCAGTGTGAATGACAAAAGGGCGATCGACCAGCTATCTCGGAAGAGCCACCATAGATGCATATCCTGCCAGAAATGGCGGAACTGACCAAAGCCGTAATAGAGCAGGAACAACTGCGCCAGCAGCGGTGTGCCACGGAAGAAATAGATGTAGCCAAAGGCAATGCGGTTGAACAACTTGACCTTCGACATGCGCCCGAAGGCCACCGGCAACGACAACAATCCGCCAAAGACAACAGAAAGGGCCACCAGTTCAATCGTGGTCAGGAAGCCGTAGAGATATTTGGGGGAATAGCGCGCCATATAATCCGCATCATAACTGTCATACAAGAACCAGATGATGCTAACGAAAAAGACGATCCAGATACCGAGCAGAAAATACCCGGTAATCTTGCTACCTGTAAAGAATTTATTCTTGATACTATCTGGCCGTGGGCGGGCATCCAGGATGGTGTCTGCTACATAGTTTGTTTGCGTGGTCATCAGCTCAACTCCCCACGACGTCCGCGTTTTTCAATGGACTGAAGCGCCATCGAGGAGATGAAGGTCAAAACCAGATACATGACGCAGGCGAGCGCGAAGAACAGGAAGGCTTCCTTGGTGTTGCGCGCTGCGAGCCCTGTGGCATACATGGTGTCGGTAAGGCCGATGACAGACACCAGAGACGTATCTTTGAGTAAAACCAGCCAAAGGTTGGAAAGCCCGGGAAGAGCTAGCTTGATAAGCTGCGGCACAATAACAAGACGCATGGTCTTGAACCATGGCAGGCCCAGAGCGAATGCACCTTCATACTGACCTTGCGGAATGCCCTTGAAGGCGGAAAGAAAAACCTCACTGGCATAGGAAGAGAAGACAAAGGCCAGCGCAATGATGCCCGCGATGAAGGAATTGACCTCAATGCTGCTACCCAGCACCTTTTGGAACAGCAGGTTTAAGAGAATCTGACCACCATAATAGACGATAAACAACGTCAGAAGTTCCGGGAGGGCGCGAAAGATAATCGTAAAGAGCTTCGCCGCTCTCTGAATGCTTGGTTCCTTGGAATTGATGCCCAACGCGAGAAAAAAGCCCATGAACAGGCCTAGAGGCAAGGTGCATACACCAAGGGACACGGTGTAGAGAACGCCATGCGCAATCTCATCGCCCCAACCTGTGTCTCCGAAGGATAGGAGTGTCAGATAATCCATAATTTGCTGCCAGCTTAAATGAAGAGCCCGGCAGGGTTGCTGCCGGGCTTGATTTTAACCGTATCGATTATTCGCCGCCATAGACGTCGAAATCGAAATATTTGTCGTTGATTTCCTTGTATTTGCCATTGGCGCGGATCGCCTTGATGGCAGCGGAAAACTTGTCGGCAAGCTCGGTTTCACCCTTGCGCACGGCAATACCAGCACCCTGGCCATAGATTTCAGGAATGGCAGGGAAAGTGCCGAGGATTTTGCAGCAAGCGCCGTCTTCGGATTTTACCCATTCGTCCAGAACGACAACGTCGTCGGTCACGCCGTCGAGGCGGCCAGCTTCCAGATCGAGTTTATATTCATCAGACGTCGGGTAAAGCTTCAGCTCGGTGTCTGGCAGTTTTTGTTCTGCAAAGTTGGAGTGCGTCGTGGAAGACTGCGCGCCGATCACAAGACCTTTAAGTTCTTCAACCGCGGCAGGCAGATCGGCAGGATCGATTGCCGCCAGTTCGGAATCCTTAGGCACAGCCAGTGCACCCGGGGTGTTGTAGTATTTCTCGGAGAAGTCGACCTTTTTCAGGCGATCCGGGGTGATGGACATGGAAGCGATCACCGCATCGAATTTACCAGCGATCAGAGCAGGGATCATGCCATCCCAATCCTGCACGACGAATTCGCATTCAACCTTCATTTCATCGCAAAGCGCATTGGCCATGTCGATATCGAAGCCGATCAGCTTGCCATCAGCGGTCAGTTCGTTGAACGGAGGATAGGCACCTTCGGTACCAATGAGAACCTTGTCTGCAGCCTGCGCGCCACCAGCAACCATCATGAATGCGGTCGCTGCAATAGCAATTTTGTTCAATAGACGCATAATATTTTCCCTCTTGCATATTGTATAAAGATAAGACCGTCGGCATTCCCGATGGGTCATACAATACCGAGCCTATATATAGGCCTCTCTGGATTGGGCGGTGACTTGCCGCTTGGGGCGCATATTCCCATTATTTTGCTGGATTTGACAACAGGCAATCCGGGGAAAACGGTTTGATAACCAAATTTTGCCCAAATATTAGACGTGGCCGGAATAATGGTGCGTTTGTGCGATCTTTCACGAAACGATGTGTCGTTTTTGTCCGGCTAATCTTCAAACAGAAATGGTTCTGCTCGAGTGGCTATAAAGCGGAAGTTGCGGGATAGTATAAAAAATGTGCAATTGCAGAGTTGAGTAGAAAAGGTTGGGCAGCAGTATGGTCGTCAGTTTGATAGTCTGTAGGAATGAAACGGCAATTTGCCGGGAGTTATAGGCTCCCGGCAAATGCGATGTTGTCTTATTCGCCACCATATACGTCGAAATCAAAGTACTTATCGTTGATTTCCTTGTATTTTCCATTCTTGCGAATTGCTGCGATAGCGGCCGTGAATTTGTCGGCCAGGTCTGTGTTTCCCTTCTTGACTGCAATACCGGCGCCTTCGCCGTTGATCTTCGGATCCGGGGTCAACTGCATCAGGATCTTGCAGCAGTCGCCATCTTCGGATTTGACCCAATCAGAAAGCACGACACTGTCATCGATCACAGCATCGACGCGACCTGATTGCAGTTCCATTTTATACTCATCCGGGGTGGGATAGAGTTTCAGATCGATATCCGGAATTTTCTGCTCGGCATAGTCAGCATGGGTCGTGGACACCTGCGCGCCAATGGTGAGACCTTCCAGTTCGCTAATGTCCTTGCCTTCCAATTCGCTGTCTTTCAGAACGGCGATCCCCGGAGGTGTGTTGTAGTATTTTTTGGAAAAGTCGACCTTCTTCAGACGGTCTGGCGTGATGGACATGGATGCGACAACAGCGTCGATTTTGCCGGAGATGAGAGCGGGAATCATGCCGTCCCAATCCTGAATGACAAATTCGCAATCAGCCTTCATCTCGGCACAAAGGGCGTTGGAAATATCAACGTCAAAGCCAGACAATTCGCCAGCAGATGAAAGCTGGTTGAATGGAGGGTAGGCGCCATCAATACCTATGCGGACCTTTTCAGCAGCTGAGGCGACGCCACAGGCCATCATGGCAGCCGCGGCGGCAATTGCAAACTTTGCAGTGAGTTTCATGTTGATTGTCCCATTTCGAAGTCGAAAAAAAAGGCGAGACGGTCGAACGGCTTGGCCTGAAGGGCTTCAAGGCTCCCCGCCCAAATTGAAAGGCCATGGAATGCCAGTCTCGCATGGGCGTAGTCTTCGACCAATCAGGCCGCGAGAACAATTAAAAAATTTCTGTTTCGCATATTTCCAGAAAGGAATTTCGGCGAAATGCCAATTGAAAGGCGAATATGGTGTCGGATTGCCGGTTATGGCGCAAAATGTCGCTTTGGTGACAAAGCTAAAGCTTCATCATGTTGATAATGAAATCTGCAATTCCCTCGACATCATCTAGAGCGAACAGAGGCAAGCCCTCTGGCGCGCCAAGAGTCTGGGGTGTGTCGCTGGCAACAGCGTTGATGAAATGATCTTCCGGTGCAATTGGGTCGGTCTTCATCGACTCGGCGCGCCTTACTTCAATTTTGGGAAAAGGCTCTGTTTTATAGCCCTCAACTAACACGAGATCACAAGGTTCAAGACGGGCCAGAACGTCGCTCAAGAGAGGCTCCTGTTCATCCTTGCATTCATGCATGATCGCCCAGCGGGTGCCTGCTGCGACGAGGGCGACTTCACCCGACCCTGCTTCTCGATGACGGAAACTGTCCGTGCCTTCCTTGTCGATGTCACATTTGTGATGGGCATGCTTGACTGATGAAATTTTGAACCCTCGTTCAGTCAGGGTCTTGATGAGAGCGATAACGAGCGTGGTTTTGCCTGAATTTTTCCAGCCGGTAACGCCGAAAATTTTGTGACCATGAGTGTCCATCTGGGCAGTGTCCTTGAAAATAATGTCCGAAGCGACCTGAAATGAAGAGGAAAGCGCGTCTATGCGCTCCTTATTGTCTCTGCATGTTTTAAATCGTCTGGATGATTGATGTTGAAGAATGGGTCTATCATGTGGGAGCCGATTGGCAGCGGGGCAAAATCACAATAGACGCAATGGTGTTGCTCTGCCCATAGTCTCATTTTCCTATTTCCTGCCAACAGAAATGTCTCCAGCGCATCAGCGCTAGAAACAGGCCACAACCCGAATGTAGGGTGCAGTCCGTTATCCGTGCGGGCAATCACCGGTCTCGTTCCTTGTTCGGGCAGAAGAGCCTGGAAACGGGCCAGTAGATCATCGGGGAAAAAGGGCGTATCCACGGCAACGCTCAATACAAGATCTCCTGCGCCTTCTGCCTGTGCCCAACGCATGGCGGCAAGAATTCCGGCCAGAGGTCCGACAAATCCCTCGACAGGGTCAGAAATGACCTCATACCCATGAGGGAATGCTGCGGAACCTTTCGGAGCGCTGATGAGAATGTGATCCGCTTGTCCTGTGAGCCGATCAACTGCGTTTTGAATGAGTGATTTGCCATTGAGGGACAAAAGGGCTTTGTTGGCTCCTTCCATACGTCGCGATTGGCCACCGGCAAGAATAACGGCCACAGTTGACTGGTGTTGTGTCTTCATCTTTTCAATCGCTTCATGGAATCTGATGCATCAATAGCGGTAAGAAGTTTACATGATTTAGGATTGCGAAGAGAAGTCAAATCCTCATGAATGCGAACCAAAGAGGGTGCGCTTGTGCGCACATAAAATCGTTTCAATGAAAATATGAGCTTTTCAGGCGACTTATTCGCGCAGTTGTCGGCCATCGCCCTTGACGGATGGTGCAAACCGTTCCAGCAATGGAGAACGGACAATTTCAAACCAGACGAGATAATGTGTTGTGTTTTGGAAAAACAAGAGTGATCAATCGGTGACCGAAGACAAAATCCTTGAAATACTGAAGCAATTGAAACCGGCTCCGGATGCGCAGGATATCGTATCGGCGGGCATGGTGTCAGATATCATCATCAAGGACGGCTCCGTGATGTTCTCCATCTCGGTGCCAGCCGAGCAGGCGGAAAGCTTTGAGCCGTTGCGTGAACGGGCCGAGGCTGTGGTCGCTTCGCTGGATGGTGTCAAGAAAGCCATGGTGGTCCTGACCGCCGAACGTGCTCCGGGGGCAGGGCAGGGGAACGCTGCGGCGGCACCCAAACGCCCAACGCCCAAGAATCCACCGCAAGGGGGGGGTAAAATCGATATCGCTGGCGTGAAGCAGATCATTGCAATCTCTTCCGCCAAGGGCGGTGTTGGCAAATCCACCACTGCGGTCAACCTCGCTTTGGCGCTACAGGCCAATGGCCTGAAGGTCGGCATTCTGGATGCCGACATTTACGGGCCGTCCATTCCGCGGCTTTTGAAAATCACAGACAAGCCAACGGCTGTTCCAAATTCGCGTCGTATGTATCCGATCAAGGCCTACGGCTTGATGGCCATGTCTATCGGACTTCTGGTTGATCCGGATACGCCAATGGTTTGGCGCGGGCCCATGGCCGTCTCGGCCCTTACTCAGATGATCCGCGATGTGAATTGGGACATGGAGGGAGACCTCGATGTGCTCGTTGTTGATATGCCTCCGGGAACTGGCGATATTCAGCTGACCATGGCCCAGCAGGTGCCGTTAAGCGGCTCAGTCATCGTTTCCACCCCGCAGGATCTGGCCCTCATCGATGCCCGCAAGGGAATTGCCATGTTCCAGAAAGTGAATATTCCCATTCTCGGGATTGTAGAGAATATGAGCTATTTTGCTTGTCCGACCTGCGGTTCGCGTCATGATATTTTCGGCCATGGTGGAGCCCGATCAACTGCTGAAGAGATCGGAGTTCCGTTCCTTGGAGAGATCCCATTGCACATGGATATTCGCGAGCGTTCAGACGCTGGTGATCCGGTAATCGTCTCCGAGCCAGAAAGCGATCATACCGCGATCTATCTTTCCATTGCCAACGACATGATGAAGGGGCTGGCTGGGGCATCCAAGCCCGCACCTGCCATAGTTGTCGAATAGAAAAGCCCCGCGCATTGTTTCATAAAGAGAGATGATGCGCGGCTTCATATGTGCCTTGGTTGGAAAGTGTGAATGCGGCGCTGCGTGATGGTCTCGCTACAAGCCTCCAAAGACCTTATTCAAATTCTGCACGCGCAGCGACAAGGTGATCTTTCGCCTCGTCTTTTTCTTTATCCCGCCGCATGCGCGAGACCTGCCGTTCGCGTTGGATCGTATAGATGCCCGATCCTAGAATTAGAATGATGCCGAACCATGTGAGCATGTCCGGAATGTCGCCCCAGATGAGATATCCATAAATCAGCGCAATGGGCATGGAGACATAGCGGAAGGAGGAAACAACAGATACCTCCCCATTTTGCATGGCAATCGACACATAATATTGGCCGAGTGTGAGAAAGGCCGCTGCCATGAACAAATAGAAGAGATTTTCCGGATTGGGCGGAAGCCAACCGGCGTCACCCCCGACATAAAACTGGACAAGCGCCAGAATACCGCCGCCGATGGTGGAAACAACCATGGTTGTGAAGGTTACGATCCAGAGCGAGATATGGGGCTTGATCTGGCGGGTGATGAGATCACGGGTGGCCGCAAACAGCACGGCGCCAACAGCAAAGAGCGAGAAGGCGTTAAAACTCTCAAGACCCGGGCGCACAATGGCCAGCACGCCAACAAATCCGACCAACACCGCGAGCCAGCGCCGAATGCCGACCGTTTCACCAAGAAACAACGCAGCGGCAGCTGTTGTGGCTAGGGGGATCGCCTGCAAAACGGCATAGACATTGGCCAGAGGCATATATTTGAGTGCCACAAGGCAGCCGATTGCCGAAAATGTCTCGCACACACCGCGCAGCAGCAAAATTGGATCAGCGAATTGATGCATATAACGCAACTGGCGCAGAAAAACGCAGAAAAGCAGCACAAGAATGGTGGCAAAAATACCTCTGAAAAAGAGCATTTGACCGGTCGTCAGACTACTGCCCACGAGCTTGTTGAAAGTGTCGTTCGTGCCGAAGCAAAAGACCGAAACCTGCATGACGAGGATGCCATAGAGGTTGCCTCTGTCATCGCGCTGGGGTGCCCCTTTGGCGCTGCTGGCAGCACCATTTTTCTGACCAATTGCCATGAGTGAGACTTTCGTGATGGAAACCGACAGGATGGGCGCTGAAGTGGGCCCTCGAAGATTCTAGCCGCCGGTTACGGACATGTGCCTGCCAATAGAGGGGCGATTGTTAAGTCTGTCAATAACAAAATCATGGCCCTTTGGCTTTCGTTCAATGGCATGATGGATTGCGTTGATAACCCCATCATTGCTTTCAGAGGCTCGTAAGGGAGCGCGCAGGTCGGCGGCATCTTCCTGACCGAGGCACATAAAGAGAGTGCCCGTACAGGTGATCCTCACGCGGTTGCAGCTCTCACAGAAATTGTGGCTGAGGGGTGTAATAAAGCCAATGCGGCCTCCAGTCTCGCCAACCGTCACATAGCTTGCCGGTCCGCCCGTTTTGTGCGGCGAAGGCGATAGGGTCCAGCGCAGCGAAAGATCCTGTTTCACTTTGGAAAGCGGTAGATATTGGTCGGTTCTATCCTGATCGATTTCGCCCATCGGCATGGTCTCAATAAAGGTGATGTCCATGTTGCGCTCATGGCAAAAGCGGATCATGTCGTCAAATTCATCATCATTGACCCCTTTCAGGGCCACGACATTGAGCTTGATCTTGATCCTTTCAGCCAGAGCGGCATCAATGCCGTCCATGACTTGCTGAAATCGCCCCCAGCGCGTAATGGCGCGAAAGCGGTCTTCTCTAAGACTATCGAGGGAAACATTGATCCTGCGTATGCCCGCAGCCGCCAGATCCTTGGCAAAACGGGAAAGCTGAGAGGCGTTGGTGGTCAGGGTCAGTTCTTCAAGTGCACCAGTTTCCAGATGACGCGACAGGGACGAGACAAGCGTCATGATGCCCTTGCGCACAAGAGGTTCGCCGCCAGTGAGCCGCAGTCGCTTGACTCCATGGTCTATGAAAACGGTGCTGAGCCGATCCAGCTCTTCCAATGTCAGGATTTCAGCCTTGGGCAGAAAATGCATATTCTCGGCCATGCAATAGACGCATCGAAAATCGCAACGGTCCGTAACGGACAGGCGCAGATAGGTGATTGTCCGGCCAAAGGGGTCGATCAACGGGGCTCCTGTCTGTCCTTCAGCGTCACTAAAGCGCATTGGCTCTTCCTTGCATTTAATTATGACTTGTCTCATCATGAATTGAGAAAACCGGATGTTGATACAACCCGCCCTTACAAGTCAATCGCAGAAACCATCAATTGCCAATCTTCTGAGCGCGTTTCACAAACAAGTGACGATGGACAGGCTCGGTCTTGCCCGGCGCTGTTTTATTGCGAATGCTCTGATTGAACGAAATAAAAGGAACGCCACCATGACAAAGGCCTGGCCAACGGAAATCCGCCTGAAGAAGGACAAGAAAAGCCTGATAGTGGCGTTCGATGATGATAGTTCATACGAGTTTCCGGCTGAATTTCTGCGGGTAACATCGCCAAGCGCTGAAGTGCAGGGCCATCATCCTTCACAGAAAAAGACCATTGGCGGCAAGCGCGATGTTGAAATCATGAAGGTCGAGCCAGTTGGAAATTATGCTGTGCGGCTGTTTTTTACCGATTTGCATGATTCGGGCTATTTCACCTGGGATTACTTCAAAAATTCAGGGGAGGCGATGGACGCGATCTGGGCCGAGTATCTGAAAGCGCTTGAAGCCCAAGGGCTTGATCGCGGCTAGAAGGGGGCATCCATAGCCTGTTGGATTGCCGCATTATCAATAACAAGTACCCAAAACAAAAAGCCGGCCCCGTAAAGGACCGGCTTTGAAATGTCTCGAACGAAAGGCGCTTTGCCCTTACTTCTGGTTCGCCTGAATGACATGCACCTTGGCGCCGACTTTTACGCGCTCATAAAGATCGATCACATCTTCGTTGGCAAGACGGATGCAGCCAGAAGAAACAGCCTGACCGATGCTCCATGGTTCGTTAGACCCGTGAATACGGTAAATCGTGGAGCCGATATACATGGCACGCGCGCCCAGAGGGTTGTTCGGGCCACCTTCCATGTGAGCAGGCAGGTTAGGAACACGCTTGCGCATAGCTGGAGGAGGGGTCCAGCCCGGCCACTCAGCCTTGCGGCTCACGCGGTGGGTGCCCGTCCACTGGAAGCCCGGACGACCGACGCCGATGCCATATTTCATGGCTTTGCCGTTGCCCATGATATAGTAGAGGCGACGTTCTTTGGTATTGATGACAATGGTCCCCTCAGCCGATTTGGCAAATGGGCCTGAATATTTGACGGTCTTGCGCTTGATAGGAGACTTGCCGCCATGGGCATAGCCATTGACGTCTTTCCAAGTCTGCGATTCCATGTCGAAATATTTGGAAGCGTTAGCGCTTGAGACGGCTACAGCGAGGCCGAACAGAAGACTAGCACCAAGAGTGATCAGTTTTCTCATTATTTTGTCCCGAATTTAAAATGCCAAGCTTCGCGTCAACAGCCAATTAAACTGCCCCGGCTGAGCAAAGCCAAACGAAATTGTTGCCAAGAAAGGGTTACGGCTATTTTCTAAATATGAAGTGACCGCGCAAGACTTTTTGAATTTGTTGCTATCACAATTTCGTTTATTTTTAAAAAGCACGCCAATCTTGTGGTGCTTTTGCAACAGTTCAAGAGGTCTACGGTGCTAAATGGCGCTCTTTGTTGCGATAGTCAATTCCCTTTAGTGTATCAAATGGAGAATGGCTGTTGGATGTGTATCAGAAGTGGAGAATTGATTGATTCGTCAAGGAAAGCCCCAATTCCCGCTTGCTGTGATCCAAGAGGTTAAATCAAACCTTTAGCCTCTAGAGTAACCTTGGTTGCGTCATTCAAGTCATAACTTGATAACTCCGCGGGGGTTGCCCAGGCGATGGCTTCAAATTCTTCATTGAATGCGACTTCTCGATTGATCGCGTGGCAATCAAAGATCAGATAGATCATGTAGATCTCTTCGGTTGAGCCGTCAGGATAGGTTTTTATGCGCGTGTCATCACGGAAGGTCCACGGCTTGACGCGGTCTATTGTGAGAGCCTCGCCCAATTCTTCGCGAATTTCCCGGCGCAGGCCTTCCTCGATTGTTTCTCCCTCTTCCAGTCCGCCACCCGAAAGCGCCCATTGGCCGGGAAAGACACCGCGATGAGATGGCATCTTGCAGAGCAAATAGGCGCCATCATTTTCGATAAGCGGGCACAGAATGGTTCTCTTGCGCATGGCGATAATCCTTTCACGAATTGTCATTGGGAAGAGGTAAAAGAAACGGGCCCGACCATGATAGGCCGGACCCGCGTGATTTAACAGTGTTAACTGACAGGTTAGCGACAGCTCTGCTTACAGATCTAGCTCTGCAAAGAAGTCATTGCCCTTGTCATCGACCACGATGAAGGCCGGGAAGTCTTCCACTTCAATGCGCCAGACAGCCTCCATGCCGAGTTCAGGATACTCAATGCATTCAACTTTCTTGATGCAATCCTTGGCCAAACGGGCAGCCGGTCCGCCAATAGAACCAAGATAGAAACCACCATGTTCTTTACATGCGTTGGTGACAGCCTTGGAGCGGTTGCCTTTTGCCAGCATGATCATTGAGCCGCCGAAGGACTGGAACTGATCAACAAAGCTGTCCATACGGCCAGCTGTGGTCGGGCCGAAGGAACCGGATGCATAGTTGGACGGGGTCTTGGCCGGGCCTGCGTAATAAACCGGATGGTTTTTCAGATATTCAGGCATCGGCTCGCCAGCTTCAAGACGTGCGCGGATCTTGGCGTGAGCAAGGTCACGGGCGACAATGAGCGGCCCACTCAGGCTGAGGCGGGTTTTTACTGGATATTTGGTCAGAACAGCCAACTGCTCTGCCATTGGCTGGTTGAGGTCCACCTTGACG
This sequence comes from uncultured Cohaesibacter sp., assembly GCF_963678225.1. Taxonomy (NCBI): domain Bacteria; kingdom Pseudomonadati; phylum Pseudomonadota; class Alphaproteobacteria; order Hyphomicrobiales; family Cohaesibacteraceae; genus Cohaesibacter; species uncultured Cohaesibacter sp. The sequence goes on from NZ_OY782764.1 coordinate 3,393,703, forward strand.
ACTTCGCCGCCCAGAGCTTCCTCATCCACTTCTGGCAGATACTGTGCCGGATTGGTTTCTAGCTCTTCGATGAAGATGCCGTCTTTGGTGATCTTGCCCTTGCACTGGCGGTCAGCCGAGCAGGAAACGCCGATGGAAATCGGCAGGGATGCACCATGGCGAGGCAATCGAATGACGCGAACGTCATGGCAGAAATATTTGCCGCCGAACTGTGCGCCGATGCCTGTGCCGCGTGCCAGCTTCAGGATTTCTTCTTCCATTTCCAGATCGCGGAAGGCGTTTGCCATCTCAGACCCTTCGGTTGGAAGTTCATCATAGTAATGAGCAGAAGCAAGCTTGGTGGTTTTAAGGTTCAGTTCTGCTGACAGTCCGCCGATGGTGATGGCCAGATGGTATGGAGGGCAGGCAGCCGTGCCGAGCGTCTTGATCTTTTCTTCAAGGAAGGCAAGCAGACGATCTTTGGTCAGAAGGGAAGGGGTGCCCTGATACAGGAAGGTCTTGTTGGCAGAGCCGCCACCTTTCGCCATGAACAGGAATTTGTAGGCGTCTTCCCCTTCAGAGAAGATGTCGATCTGTGCTGGCAAGTTGTTGGCCGTGTTCTTTTCCTCGAACATGGTCAGCGGTGCAAGCTGGCTGTAGCGCAGGTTCTTCTTGTCGTAAGCGTCGAACACGCCCTGGCTCAGTGCGCCTTCTTCATCGCCTTCCACCCAGACATTCTTGCCTTTCTTGCCGACAACGATGCCTGTACCGGTGTCCTGACACATTGGCAAAACGCCAGCGGAAGAAATGCAGGCATTCTTGAGCAGGTCAAGCGCAACGAATTTGTCATTCTGGGTTGCTTCGTCATCTTCCAGAATCTTCTGCAATTGTGCCAGGTGATCCGGGCGCAGCAGATGGGCGATATCGATGAATGCCGTTTCGCTTAGAAGGCGGATGCCTTCTTCTTGGACCACAAGAACGTCCTTGCCCTTGAAAGACTCAACCGAAACAAAGTCGGAGGTCAGTTTGCGATAAGTGGTTTCATCCTTTCCCATGGGAAAGAGCTTATATGCTTTAGTGCTCATTTTCGGTCCTTGTTTGCAGTTCCGATAACGGGTGGCCCACCCGCTTCCAAAATATGGAGATCTGATTGCATCATTTGGGAGAGCTGTCTTTGATCGGTATCACCCTGATGCAAAGGAAATTCCGCAAATCAATGAGTGCAGGGCTTCAGGCAGAATTTCAAGTCCTTCTTATGGCAAATCCTGCGCCAAATTTTGTGCAGATTTTTCCACAAAAGAGGGTGCCATGGGCTGCGGCACTTTGTTTTCTTGAAATATTCGAATGTAAGAAATAAATAATATACCAGATTTTCAAGAGGCGGATCTCAAAGAGGTCCAATTCCTTTTATTCTCGTTTCCATTTTTTTAGCAAGGAAAGACAATGGCCAAGCAAACAGATTATGTCAGTACGCTCTTTAGTAATGCAGATGACCCCAACAAAATCACAGTGGCTTATACCATGGGCGTGCAGGCGCTCGCTCAGGGGCATAGCGCAACCATCATGCTGATGGTGGATGCCGTGCATTTGGCCAAGAAGGGGGCTCTTGAAGGTATTGACATCGGTGCGCCGTTCCAGCCAGCCCAGCCCCTACAGGAGGCGTTTCTCAAGGAAGGTGGACAGATTCTGGTCTGCAAGGCCTGCATGGTTCACAACGGCGTAGCCGAGGATGAGATTGACGAGCGCATGCAGGTGATTACGGCAGAAGAAGTGGTTCCCATGCTGATGGGCGCAAAGGGAAGCCTGCAGCTCACCTGATGGAAACATCACAATAATTCCGACTGTTTTAAAAGGCCGTCTCCTGTGAGATGGCCTTTATTCTGTTTAGGCAGCACCGCAATTGAGAGTTCAGACACTTGACGTCACGCATATCAACCACAAATGTATGAGTGGGACCGCACTCTTTTGACTGGACCACCTGAAGGGTCGAAAGAAAACCAACAGGCATCATTTCTTGAAGCCGTTTTACAATCATGTCCAAATCTTATGGACGGGAGAGAAATATGAGCAATGTGCGCGTGGAAACCGATTCATTTGGCCCACTCGAGGTCCCTACAGATAAGTATTATGGAGCGCAAACCGCTCGATCTCTGATCAACTTTCCGATCGGGGAAGAAACCATGCCAGCGCCCATCGTGCGCGCACTTGGCATTATCAAACTTTCGGCCGCTCGCGCCAATCTGGCGCTGGATAACATCGAGCCCAAAATCGGCAGCGCCATCATCAGTGCGGCTGAAGAAGTGGCCGATGGCAAGCTGAACGATCACTTCCCTCTGTCCGTCTGGCAAACAGGCTCGGGCACCCAATCCAACATGAATGCCAATGAAGTGATCTCCAACCGCGCCATTGAAATTCTGGGTGGGGAACTGGGCTCCAAAACACCCGTTCATCCCAACGATCACTGCAACCGCAGCCAATCATCCAACGATACGTTCCCCACGGCGATGCATATTGCAACCGCTGAGGAAATCAGTAACAGCCTGATACCGGCTCTGGAAAAGCTCCATGCTGCGCTGGCCGAAAAATCTGATGCCTTCAAGGACATTATCAAAATTGGACGGACGCATCTGCAGGACGCAACGCCCCTTACGCTCGGGCAGGAATTCTCCGGCTATTCGGCGATGGTCGAAAATGGTATTCGTCGTGTTTCCAGTGCCTTGCCAGCGCTTTACGCACTCGCTCAAGGGGGCACAGCGGTTGGCACTGGGCTGAATGCCAAAATTGGATTTGCGGAGAAATTCGCAGAAGAAGTCGCCAATTTTACGGGGCTGCCCTTTGTTACCGCACCAAACAAGTTTGAAGCATTGGCCACCCATGACGCCATGGTGGAAGCTCACGCCATGCTGAACACGCTTGCTGCCAGCCTGTTCAAGATCGCGAGTGATATTCGCCTGCTCGGTTCTGGTCCAAGGTCAGGTCTGGGCGAGATTTCCCTGCCGGAAAATGAGCCGGGGTCATCCATCATGCCAGGCAAGGTCAACCCGACCCAATGTGAGGCCATGACCATGGTATGCACCCAGGTCATGGGCAACAACGCCGCCGTCGCAATGGCAGGATCGCAGGGGCATTTCGAGTTGAACGTGTTCAAACCGATCATCGCCTACAACACAATCCAGTCGATCCGGTTGCTTGCCGACGCGGCCCAAAGCTTCACGGACAAATGTGTGGTCGGGATTACTGCAAATGAAGACCAGATCGGCGCTTTGATGCAACGATCTCTGATGCTTGTAACCGCACTTGCCCCCCATATCGGCTATGACAACGCCACCAAGATCGCCAAAACGGCGCATAAGAATGGCACGACCCTCAAAGAGGAAGCCGTGAATCTGGGCTTTGTTTCGGAAACCGATTATGACAAATGGGTTCGGCCTGAAAAGATGATCGCACCTGAATAAGTGCGTGCAGAGCCATAAAGGCATGTGGAAACTCCTTCCTGTTTCCCCTGCAATATGCTGAAAAATCAATCAAACTCCCGATATTTGTGCAGTCGTTCGACAAACCGGCTGCTTTTATCGGGAGGAGTTGGTTCGGTTTGGCCTTAATTGGATATTTTATGTCATTTTTGCTCGACCAGATTGAAACTGTCATGATAGCGTTTTGATAAGAGACCTATTCAGAACAGAAAACGGCCAATTCTTGAAAATGCGCCGTAACCTCGATTTGGAACCAGCCAAATGGCTCGAATAGAAAGACGAACCACAACCAGCATTGTGGCAGACGAACTCAGAAACCGCATACTCAACGGCGACATCAAAGAGGGTGCTCAGGTCCGACAGGAAGCCGTGGCGCATGAATTGGGTGTTAGCCGTATCCCCGTGCGTGAAGCGCTCAGGCTACTTGAGGCCGAAGGGCTGATAACGCTCGTCTCCCATAAAGGAGCCGAAGTAACCCGGCTTGAACCGTCAGAGATTGAGGAATTGTTTGAAATCAGGACCATGCTTGAAGTGTGGCTGTTCGAGCATTCGATCCCCGCGATCACCCAGGAAGACTTTGCCGAGGCACAAGAGGCACTTGATGCCATGCGTCATGCTCCAGTCAAAGAGTGGGGACCGCTCAATTGGCAGTTTCATAGTTCCCTTTATAGGGCAGCCAACAAGCCAACCACGCTCAAGCTTCTTAAGCGTGTGCATGACAATGCCGATCGCTATGTGCGCCTTCAGCTGACGCTCTCAAAAGATGCTCAGGAACGGGCCCATCAACAGCATCAGGCCATGATTGATGCCGCCCACATGAAAGATACCTATCTTGCCGGCCGGTTGTTGTCCGATCACATAAACAATGTGAAGGGACAGATCATTGCAACGGTTGAGGCCATGCGGGAGTAGGAGCAGGGCGATCGGGGCGTCCCGACACTCTTAATGAGACAAGTCCCGTAAAGCCTGCGGAATTTGGGAAAAGGCGTCCAGCACCAGATCGGCTCCCAGCTCATCTGACGGGATTGCCGTGTAGCCATAGCGCATGACTATGACAGGAATGCCTGCCGCGCGCGCCGATTCCACATCTGCCATGCTATCACCAATCAGGATGGATTCCTCGGCAATGCCGCCGGCACGATTGATGGCAGAGAAGATGTGATCGGGATGGGGCTTCTTGTTGGGGACAGTGTCAGAGCCACAAATGGAATTGAAATAGTGGGAAACGCCAATTTGTTCCAGCAGATCCAAAGATAGATTTTCGGTTTTGTTGGTGCAAACACCCATGCGTATGCCATTGCTCTTGAAGTCTTCCAGCACGGAGCCAACGTCTGGAAAAAGGGTGCTGTTCTTGCAGATATTCTCGCTGTAATGGGCAAGAAATTGTGCGTGCGCCAAATCCAGAGCCTCTTCTGAGAGCGTCTTTCCGTAATGGTCAAAGCTGCGTTCGATGGTAATCCTTGCACCAAACCCAACGGTGTTCCTTACCTTTTGAACAGAAAAGGGTGCCAAATCATACTGGGCAAGAACATGATTGAGGGCCCCTGTAAGGTCAGGAGCCGTATCTACGAGCGTGCCATCGAGATCAAACAAAACGCAGGAAAAACGGCTGTCGGTCATTATCTATCTTTCGTACAACTGGTTGACTTCGGCGGCTGAATAGTCCGCCTTATTTTCAAGTGACATATTGGATCTGCCGGATCGAATCAAATAGTCAAAGAATGCGAGAGAGACTAGAATAGGCTTCAAATCCCTTCCATGACATAGCTGCAAGCCCCTTTGGGGCACTTGGCGTGTTGCTGACGGCATGATATGAGCGGGGGAGGGTAAAATATTCATTGGGCAGGGCCTCTTGCTCAACTACCCCGGGTGGAGCCAAGCCGCTGTTTGGGAGATTTATGGCAGTGGGCCCGATTACCTTAGAGATAAGACTGTAAAATCATGAGTGAACAGCTGAAAAGACAGGCAGCGGCTGCTGCATTGGAATTTGTTGAAGACGGCATGAAGCTTGGTATCGGTACCGGCTCGACCGCCCTTCATTTTGTGGAGCTTTTGGGGGAGAAAGTGGCCGCCGGTATGAAAATCATTGGTGTGCCTACCTCTGAACGCACTGCTGAGCTCTGCAAGAAAAATGGCGTACCACTCACCACGCTGGAAGAAACCCCGCAGCTTGATCTCACAGTTGATGGCGCCGATGAAATTGACCCGAAAATGCGCCTTATCAAAGGTGGTGGCGGGGCGCTCCTGCGTGAGAAGATCGTTGCGTCTGCCTCCAAAAACATGATCGTGATCGCCGACAAAACCAAGATCGTCGATGCGCTCGGCGCCTTTCCCCTTCCAATCGAAGTCATGCCCTTCGGGCTTGGCTCTACCATGATTGCGCTACAAGATGTCTGCAAGCGGTTTGGCATGCAGGGCTCTCTGACACAGCGCAAAGCAGTTGATGGCACGAATTTCGTAACAGATGGCCAGCATTTCATTATTGATGCAACATTTGGCCGTATTTCGGATGTAGAGGGACTGGACACGGCATTGCGTGCGATCCCGGGTGTGGTAGAAACCGGATTGTTCGTTGGTATAGCCTCTAAAGCAGTTGTTGCTGGCGAAGACGGTGTGTCGATCATAGATCCCGTCAGTTAAAGCACACGAATTTGATTATCATAGGATTTTCGCAAAAGGACTGAAACATGAAGAAAACTGCCCTTGCTACCATGCTCTCTGCTGCTGTGATTTGCGCAGGCATGTCTGCTTCGGCTTTCGCCCAGGATGCCAACGCGCAGGCTGAAAGCACAACGGAACAGTCAACACAGGTGGTTGATACCCATATGCAGGCCGCAATCGATGTTGTCGAACAGACCGGTACGGTCCCTCCGTTTGAAGACACCCTGAAGCAAATTGTGCTCAATTCCAAACGCTGGCTGATCCGCGAAAATCCGTCTGCTGAGAAAGATGTCATTGCAACGGTCGACGAGATTTCCAAGCAATATGAAGATCAACGCCCTCAGCTGGTGCGGTCTATCGCCGTTGCCTGGACACGTTATCTAAAAGAAGACGAACTGAATGAAGTTCTGGCCTTCTTCAAAACGCCGGCCGGACAGAAATTTGCGAACTATCAGCCTCGTATTCTCGGTGAATCTGTGCGTGGCGTTCAGGAATTTTCCGCAATCCTGACGAATATTATCGTCAAGTCTGCGAAGGAAGAATTGAACAAGAAAGGCTACAAATTCTCCGAGTAGAATTTCGGAAAATTTGATCCTCGACATAAAAAGGCGCAAATCCGTGGGGTTTGCGCCTTTTTTGTAGTCTAATGCATCGGCAAGGTGGGCTGGAGAAGGTATCACGCATAATCAACATTTTCTTGATGCGTGAAATGCGAATTATTTCCAAATTCGCACTTTCAATCTTGGCGTGTCTGCCTATCTTCAAAAACAGATGACTATATCGCACCGGGTAGAGAGAAGCCGCCACCACACATATGCGAAAAGCGCGTTGGGTGGCCATTTTGTTATGAGGCATGGAAATGAGTGAATTTGATTATGATCTGTTTGTGATTGGGGCGGGCTCCGGTGGAGTTCGTGCCGCCCGTATGGCTGCCACCTATGGTGCGAAGGTTGCCGTCGCCGAAGAATACAGGGTTGGTGGCACGTGTGTAATTCGTGGCTGTGTTCCCAAAAAACTGATGGTTTATGCGTCCAAATTCGCCCATGAATTTGAAGATGCCGCAGGCTTCGGCTGGACCGTTGGGGAACCATCCTTCGATTGGAAAACGCTCATCGAGCGCAAGGATGCCGAGATCACGCGCCTCAATGGCCTCTATATCAAGAATCTTGAGCGCCATGACGTAGAGGTCATTCAGTCACGTGCAGAAATTCAGGCTCCGCACCGCATTTGGCTGGCAGGGGAAGAACGCCACGTAACAGCCAAGTATATTCTGGTTGCAACAGGTGGCCGCCCGAATATGCCGATGGATCTTCCTGGCGTGGAAAATCTCATCACCTCCAATGAGGTGTTCAATCTTGATAAAATGCCCGAGCGGGTTGTTGTTGCCGGTGCAGGCTATATCGCGCTTGAATTTGCCGGTATTTTTAATGGTCTCGGCGCCGAGACAACTGTACTTTACCGTGGCGAGGAAATCTTGCGCGGCTTTGATGATGACGTCCGCGCGACCTTGCATGAAGAAATGGAAAATCGCGGCGTTCAAATTCTGACACATGACAATCTCGCTTCTGTCGAGCGCCATGATGAAGGCCTGACGGTGACGACGACCTCCGGCCGAACCCTTCAGGCCGATCAGGTGCTTTGCGCCATCGGGCGTTCGCCTTATACCACCGGCCTTGGTCTGGAAACCGTAGGCGTAGATCTTGCCAGCAATGGCGCGGTCAAGGTGGACGAGTATAACCGGACCAACATTGATCACATCTTCGCTGTGGGCGATGTGACCGATCGGGTCAATCTCACGCCGGTGGCCATTCGCGAGGGCGCCGCTTTGGCCGAGACCCTCTTTAATGACAATCCAACCACCACGGACTACGACAATATCGCAACGGCGGTCTTCACCCAACCTGAAATCGGCACGGTCGGTCTGACAGAAGCCGAAGCCGAGAAGGTCTATGGCAATCTGGATGTCTATGTGGCCAAATTCCGGCCCATGAAAAACACTCTTGCTGGCAATGATGAGAAAATGCTCATGAAGGTCATTGTAGCGGCCGATAGTGATAAGGTGGTTGGCTGTCACATACTTGGGCCGGATGCCGGCGAAATGTCACAGCTGCTTGGTATTGCCATCAAGATGGGCGCCACCAAGGCGGACTTTGACGCAACGGTTGCTGTCCATCCAACAGCCGCCGAAGAGCTGGTCACCATGAAAGAGCCAACCCGCCGTCTGCGCAAGTAAAGTGGCCAACGGTGAGATGGGGAACGACAAGAAAGCGAAAGGCGCAAGTCAGGGGGATCAAACCCAGGGTTCGCCGCCGCTTAAGCTAAGACCCATCTTTCCCCACGATGTCGAGGCCGCCACCCTGTGCGGCCTTGGAGCCTGGCAGAGCACTATAGGGGTGTGTCTAGAGGCTTTCTCCCACGATCAGTTTATAGCTTTGCAAGAAGCCTTCCGGCTCTACCTCTATTCTTTTGCTTCTGGTGCTGTTGAGGCCGGCGAGCGGCTCATCGTCGCAGAATCGAACGGTGCAATCTGCGGTTTTTGTGGCTATGACGACCACAAGGGCTATCTATCAGATCTCTGGGTGTCTCCTGTCTGGCAGGGCAAAGGGGTTGCGCAGGCACTCCTGCATGAAATGCGCAGCACGATGCAAGACCAAGGGCGGCGCTTTCTCACATTGGAAGTCCTCGCCCAAAATCATCGCGCCTTTGCCTTCTACAAAAAGCAAGGCTTTATTGAAACAAAGCGGCGCGTGAAATATGATCCGGTCTTGGAAAGAAGACTCATGAAAATATGGATGATGCAGAGGCTGTGACTGGCGCTATGCCTTAGGTGAAACGCCTATCCTTCTTCATTGTCCGCAATCTGGAAGAAAATCGTGACTTTGGAAGATGTCCTCGCCAGCCCCGAAGAATGGGTGGCCTATTTCGGTTATGGCTCTCTCGTCAATGACAAAACAAGAAATGCAGAAAGCTTTGGTATTGCTGTAAGGCTGAAAGGCTATAAGCGCCATTGGTCCGTCTGGGAAGCAAGCCCGGAACGCAAGGCGCTCGGGTTGCACGGAGCCGTGGCGCTGTCTGTGACGCCTTGTGAGCACGCCTATTGCGACGGGTTGCTTGTCTTTGATCGCAAGGAGCATCTGCCTCAGGTGGATCTGCGCGAAGCGCATTATAGCCGCGTCCGGATCAGGACAGACGATATGCAGAGTGAAATGGCTCTGACCGATCTCGTCGATTACTACATCTATGTTGGTCAACCGGCGCTGACCAATGCATCAGATCCGAAATTCCCGATTTTGCAGTCTTACATTGATGCGGTGATGCAAGGCTTTTTCGATAAATTCGGCGAAGCTGGTGTTAAAAGATTCGTTGAAGAAACTGAAGGCTGGCATATTCCGGTGCTTGCAGACCGTCATCGTCCAATCTATCCGCGCAGTGTAACATTGCAGCCCAAGGAAGAAGCGATGATTGATCGTTACGTGTCTATCAGTGGTGCGCCAATGGTCAGCATGGAGCAAATCGGCTGAAAAAGCGAGAACGGCTTCGCAGAATGGGCAGAAATCCCGCTTATGATGCAATGAACTTGCACAGAAAGCGCATGGTGACTTGGCGTGGCTGGAAAGGTACGTTAAAAGCTGTCTTCAAATCGGGCTTTGAAAGCTCTTTGACGATACGCACCCTTTGGCGCAATTGCTGTAGTTTGGTTCATGGCTTGCCAGCAAACTGCATTTGCCGGGAAGAAAGGTAGAAGCCAGTGACGATTATCGATTCCATCCGCAAGAGCGTGGTTCCCATTCACCCTGAAGGGCACAAGTTCATTGCGATCTTCGCTGTGGCAACGGTCATTCTCGGATGGTTCGTTTCTGCCTTGTTCTGGATCGGCCTGTTTTTGACCCTCTGGTGCTGCTATTTCTTCCGCGATCCTGCGCGTGTGACGCCTCTTAAAAAGGGGCTCGTCATTTCCCCGGCAGATGGCATCGTTTCTGGAGTTGGCCTTGCCACACCTCCCAAGGAATTGGGGCTGAGCAACGAGCCGATGATGCGCGTTTCCGTTTTCATGAATGTGTTCAACGTCCATGTGAACCGGGCACCCATCAAGGGCAAGGTCATGAAGGTGGCTTACAAGCCGGGCAAGTTTCTCAATGCAGAACTCGACAAGGCCAGCGAAGACAACGAGCGTAACAGCTTGATTCTTGATACGGAATATGGTCCGGTCGGAGTGACGCAGATTGCAGGGCTTGTGGCACGTCGCATTGTTTGCTGGTCCGAGGAGGGTGAAAACCTGCCTACAGGGGAACGCTTCGGTCTTATCCGTTTTGGCAGCCGCGTGGATGTTTATTTGCCTTCACACATCGTGCCGATTGTTGTGGAAGGGCAAACAATGATTGCCGGTGAAAGCATTCTCGCCAACATGGAAGGCGTGCAAGAGAGCATCGGCGCCCATAGAGAGCAATAAGGCTTGCAGACTGAAATTGAACAAGGCATGGCGCTCAACAAGCCAAAGAGCAAGATGCTCAACAAGAGTCATAACGCGAGAAGATAATGGCAGACGATCAAGATCACGGCATCAACAATCCGTTTCAAGCATTTGATCCGGATGAAAATCGCCCCAGACAGGGCTTCAAGGCCGTTCCTTTTCGCTTGATCGCTCCCAACCTTGTGACCCTTATGGCGCTATGCGCAGGCCTGACGGGTATTCGCATGGCAATCGACGGGCGTTTTGAAACGGCGCTGGTGTCAATCGCGGCCGCTGCTTTCCTCGACGGTATCGATGGGCGCGTGGCCCGCATGCTCAAAGGGCAGTCACGCTTCGGGGCCGAGTTGGATTCGCTGACCGATTTCGTCAATTTCGGTGTCGCTCCGGCTCTTATCCTACATGTCTGGATTCTTCATGCCTTCCAGTCCATCGGCTGGATCGGATCCTTGCTGTTTGCCATTGCCATGGTTTTGAGGCTTGCTCGTTTCAACGTCGCTCTGGATGACAAAAACCAGCCTGCTTGGAAGAAGAATTTCTTCGTTGGCGTTCCTGCGCCAGCCGGAGCGCTTTGTGTTCTGGCTCCGATTTATCTGGAACTGTCCGGATTGCCGCATTCCGATCTTGCGGCGCCTATTGTGCTTGTCTATACGCTCTTCATCGCCATGCTGGTCGTCTCGACGGTGCCTAGCTATTCAGGCAAAACCGTCGGCCTGCGTATTCCGCGTGCCAATGTGTTGCCGCTCATCCTTGGCGTAGTGGCCTTTGTTGCCATCCTCTTTTCCTATCCGTGGATGACGATGACGGTGCTCGTTTTGATCTATCTGGCATCGATTCCGTTTGCTCGTCGCTCATGGTATCGCCATGACAGACAGATGCCGGAAGACAATCCGATCACGGACGGTATGGTCGCAGACGCAGATGATATGGATGACGACGACGACTGACCCTCAGTCCCACAAGTCGTGAGAAATTCTGGAACTAAAAAAGGCGCTTGCCCGCCTGGATAAAGCAGGGAAAGCGCCAGTTACTTTCTATCACCTCGATCTTATGAGACGCACTAATGGGTCGGCTAAAGCTCTTCGGCAACAGTCAGAAGCTTCTGCACAATTGTCATTGAGGCCGAAGGGTCCTCCTTTAGCTTTTGTGCTGCTGTTTCTCGCAAGTTCAACAGGGCGGTCTCGACGCTGAGCGGCAGAGACGTTGCGTTGGCCCCATGACTTGGGTCTTCTTGCTTTGCGCGTGCCACCAATGCCTTAAGCTTTTCGATGATGCGATTGGCCTCGGCCCGATGTTCATCAAGAAAAGCCAGCCCTTCGGGTGTGATGGCGTAACGCTTTTTGTTGCCATCACTCTCAACCGCGCAATAGCCGGCTTCTTCAAGATAGGTAAGGGTAGGGTAGATAACCCCCGGGCTTGGGGCGTAGAAGCTGTCCGTAAGTGCTTCCACTTCCTTGATGATATCATAGCCATGGCGTGGCTCATGTTCGATAAGGGCCAGAGCCAACAGGCGAATGTCGCCATGGTTCAGGAAACGGCCACGACGTCGACCGCCCCCACCATTGCCAAAGCCTCGGCCGCCGGAGTGACCACCACGGCCAGCTCCACGACCACCCATGAAGCCGCCACGACCGGATGGGTCTCCGGACGCTGCAAAGCCTTCTGGCCAACCATCGGCTCCGCGTGCCTTGCGTCCTCTTCCGCGCTGCATCATGGCTTGTTCTGGAAATTGGTGACCATGAGGCCCGCTGGCGTCGCAATCTCTGCGCCGTCCCTGTCTGCGACCTGAGGGAGAAAATTCTTCTGAAATCATTTTAATTCTCCTTTATAGATATAACTAAGATATATCTTAAATAGGCGTTCGATCAGTTTTAGTCAAGATATATCTAAAATATATTTTAAAAGAAAACCCACCGGCTGGATTGCCGATGGGTTTTGTCATGTTCTAGTGCCTTGGCCTGGTCGTCTCTGTCCGACTATTCCGCGGCCTGTGGTGCCTGATGGGCTTTGCGTTTGAAGCCAAACAGGCGGCCTGTACGGCGCATCAACGGTTTCAGCGTAACTGTCGGGAAGGCAAGCAGAACCGGTATCAGGATCAGCGTCAGGATGGTCGAGAAACCCAAACCGGCGATAACCGCCGTTGAGAGCTGAATCCACCATGCTGCTGTAATGGAGCCCACAGCAATCACACGATTGAAGAAGTCCAGATTGATCCCTGTCGCCATGGGAATAAGACCCGCAATCGTCGTGATGGTTGTCAACAGGATAGGGCGAATACGCTGCGCCGCCGTCTTGATGACAGCCTCGACAACCTCAACCTTCTCGGATCGGAAGCGGTTATAGGTATCGATGAGAACAATCGCGTTGTTCACCACGATCCCTGCAAGCGCCATAACGCCCGTACCCGTCATGATGATCGAGAAGGTTTGCCCCGTCACGACGATGCCCAGAAGCACACCGAAAATCGAGAAGACGACGGTCATCAGCGTAAGGGCGGTCTGATAGAAGCTGTTGAACTGGGTGATGAGGATCATCGCCATGATGAACAGTGCCGCGACCGCAGCTTTGGCAAGGAACTGGCCGGACTCTTTCTGGTCTTCATCCGCGCCGCGGAATTTGAAGGTTACGCCCTTGGGCCAATCCTGAGCTTTGATCCAATCATCGATCTCGCGCACCTTGGCGTCGACAGTCGTGCCATCGCTTTGGTCGACGGTTGCCTTGACGCTCATGGCGTAGAAGCCATCCTTACGCGTGATGGACGACACTTTCTGTCGGGCTTCCACCTTGACGAAGTTGCTGATGGGCACGAGCCCGTTGCTGGTTGGCAGTTTCAGTTCATCCAGATGATCCAGATTGCGCTGATCTCTGGGCAAGCGAACGCGAATATCCACTTCATCCTCGGAATCGTCCGGGCGATATTTGCCGATCATGACCCCGTTGGTGAGAAGCTGAACCATGGAGCCGACGGTCGCAATGGAGGCGTTGTAACGTCCGGCCTGCTCACGATCGATCTTCAATTCCCATTCGATGCCGGGCAGGGGGCGCCCGTCTTCGATGTCTACAAGATTGGTGATACCATCAACATGGTCACGCACAATGCCGGTAACCTTGGAGACCTGATCATAATTGTTCGAGGTGATTTCAAGGTTGATGTCCTTACCCGTCGGAGGACCTTCCTCGGTCTTGGCAACGGCGACCAGAATGCCCGGATATTGCGCGGTCCTGTCCCGGATCTCGGTGAAAATCTCTTCCGCCGGTCTGCGGCAGCAGAAGTCCGAGAGTTCCAATGCAAGAGAGCCTATGGCATCGGACGGGCGGCTACTGTCCGAGCTGAGGCTGTTGCCGCCGCTACTCGTGCCGGAAGGCGCTGAGGTGGCCACGACATCCTTGACGCCCTTGACCTGCAAAACCTCGTCCTCGACACTCTTGACGATGGCTCTGCTCTCCAGAGCGGACATGTTGCCGCGTGCCGAAACATAAACCATCGCATAGCGTGGTTCTTCATTGACGAAGAGCTCTGCCTTGAACTCTTTGCCAAAGAATAGGAAGGGACTGATGATGGCAATCATGATGGCAATCACCCCAAGGATCGCGGCAATATTGCCCAGCGGATGCCGCACCAGCACATGCAGGAAACGGGCATAAACCCCGGTCATTCCCGTGACTTCCTTGGGGTTGAAATGGTGGCCACCAGACAGATGCTTGGCGTTTTCGATTTCTTCCTGAGACGCAGATGTCTTGCCGATGAAACCGCCGACTACCGGCAGGAACACCATGGCCGTCAACAACGCAGAAGACAGAACGATGATCACCATGATCGGCAGATAGCTCATGAACTCACCGATGATGCCCGGCCATAGAAGCATGGGCAAAAAGGCGGCCAGCGTGGTCCCGGTCGACGCCGCAATCGGCCAGAACATCAATCGGGCAGCCCTGATATAGGCTTCCTGGCGCGACATGCCCTCGGCCACCTTGCGGTCTGCATATTCCACAATCACGATAGCGCCATCAACGAGCATGCCCACTGTGAGCACGAGCCCATACATCACCATCGTGTTGAGCGTCATGTCGAGAAGCGACAGGATCAGAAAACCCATCATGAAGGACGTCGGGATAGCGATGCCGATCATAAGGGCAGACCGGAACCCGAGTGCAGCCAGAACCAGCATCATCACAAGCGCGATGGCCGTCATGATGGAAGATTCCAGCGACCCCAGCGTGTCGTTGACCGGTTCAGCCTGATCGAGCAGAAAACTGACCTTGATAGCCGGGTTCCAGTCACTGGTTACATCATGAACCACCTTGCGAACCGCATCATTATTTTCAATGATGTTTGTGCCGAGGCGTTTGGAAATCTCAACCGTAATCGCTGTCTTGCCATTCACCCGTGTGATCGTCGTCGGGTCTTTGAAGGTGCGCTTGATGGTTGCGATATCGCCCAGTGTTACCACACCCTCGCCATTCTGCTTGATGGGGATGGAATAGACGTCCTCAGCACTCTCGATGAGACCGGGAACCTTCAAGTTGAAGCGCCCTTTGCCGTTGTCAAGAAAACCAGCTGGTACCAACTGATTGTTGAGGGTTACGGCATTGATCAATTCTGTCTGCGTAACATTATAGGATTCAAGGCGTAGCTGGTCGATCTCCACTTCCAGAAGCTCATCGCGGTTGCCCGACAGATTGGCTTCAAGAACAGAAGAAATCCCTTCAATCTCGTCCTTGAGCTGACGTGCATGCTGATAGAGCGTCCTTTCCGGAACCGCACCGGAAAGGGTCACATACAGGGTTGGCTGCTGCGACATGTTCATCTCAGAAATGGTTGGCTCATCCGCATCGGTCGGCATTTCCGCCTTGGCTTGATCAACCTTGTCGCGGACATCCGCCAGCGCAGACTCCTTGTCAAAGTCTACAGAAAACTCAAGAAGAACCCCGCCATGTCCTTCGGAGGCAAAGCTGGTCATTTCCTTGAGGCCGTCAAGGCTTTGCAGCTTGTTCTCCATCGGCTTGATAAGAAGTCTTACGGAATCTTCCGGCGAGATGCCTTGCTGCGTAACCGAGATATAGAAAATCGGGATATCGATGTCCGGGTTGGCTTCCTTGGGTACATTGATATAGCTGATGATGCCGCCGAACAGCAGCACGACCATGAGGGTCATGACGACCCGTCTGGCACGCAGAATGGTTTCAAGAGCGTTATGCATTCCTGCTACTCCCCTGAAGCGTCTGCTGTGGTCAACTTGTCAGCTGGAACTGCGATCACCGGCTGACCGGATTTGACATATTCCTGACCAACGGTAATCAGTTCCACCTTCTCGGGCAGACCTGTGACCCAGATTCCCGTTTCATCGTTGGAAATGATATGAACAGGGGTAAATTGCGCTTTGTTATCAACAACCTGCATGGCGCCCACAATGCCTTCATCCGAAAGGGTCAGGTAAGCCGGGCTCATTAGGTGTGCCTTGATGGATGGCAGCTTGAGATTGGCAATAGCCGTTACCCCGTCTCGCAATTGACGATCCGGATTGGGGATCTCGATCTCAACAAGGAAGGTGCGGGTTTCTACATCAGACGCGGCGCTTACAAAGCGAACGCTCCCATCGGTCTTCTCGCCGGTAACGAGCGTAACCTCCGCCTTGTTTCCAACTTTGACCGCAGCGATGTCGCGCTCCGAGACCTGACCGATCACAAGCATGGGATCGGGATCCATCAGAACGGCGCAAGCTCCGCCGGAGCTGAGTTGATCGCCCACTTCAGCCAGATCGCTCTGCACCAGGCCATCAATTGGCGCCAGAATACGGGTTCTTTCCAACTCGAGGCGTGATTCCTTGACACCAGCAATCGCGGCATCACGCGCAGCGCGTAAAGCTGCGAGTTGGGTTTTGGACGCAAAGCCCTTCGTTGCCAGTTGTTCTTTGGCGGACAGGTCAAATTCTGCCTGCTCCAGAGCGGCTTTGGCTTTGGCCAGATTGGCTTCACGCGAGCCGACGTCTAGTTCACAAAGCAAATCGTCTTTATGAACCCATTGGCCCTTTTCAACTTCGATTGACCGGACAATGGCGGAGGTTTCCGAACGGACAGTGACTTTGGTGTCAGCCTCGGTTCTGCCACGAATGGTCAGGTTGGACTGTCTTGGCTTTGCATTGAAATGTTGAACAGCCACACGAAAAGCTTCTGCTTCCTGTGCCTGATTTCGAACAGCGGGAGGAGGGGTGGTGTCCCCTGTTTCCTGCCCACTAAAAACGGCTTGGCCGGTTGCCATCCATCCGACAATACCTGCCGTACACAGCAGCGCCAGGCCATAAGAGCCTTTGAGTCGCAACGCCATGAAATAGTCCCTCGCTATAGTAGCTCCTGCTTGCTGAGCAGCTATACAAATACCAACAAATTGTCGCAGACTAATGAAGTGCGCCGCGACACCTAATTTCTTATGAGTTGATTGCTTTCAATTCAGCTTCTGGCTGAGATGACTGGCCGGATCTTGCAATTTCAACCAGCGCGTTACCATGCATCCTCAGATAGTCAATGCTGGCCTGAACACAATAGAGGCCATAGTTGCGAGCCCAGTCAGCAGCTTTTTTGTCCTCTTCTGTGAGCGCATATTTGCCGCCCTGCGGACGGTCTTCCAACTCTGAATCATTACATGAAGTGATCACGTCAAGTTCCTCATGCAAATGGGCAAGTTGCCGTTCGATTGCTGCCTCGATAGCATCCGGCCCCACCAATCGGGCAAAGATCGATATAAGTAGGAACTCGGACTTAAAAATATCTGGCCTGTGTGGTTGCAAAAGTTCCTGAAAAAAGACATCGCGACCAGCATCCGTGATCGAATAAACCTTGCGCGCCGGTTTTCCTTCTTCAGACACATGCCTGCCGGTTACCAGCCCTTCCGCTTCCATTTTATTGAGGGCCGGATAGATCGAGCCGTAAGAGGCATCGATGAAAAAGCTGAAATTGCCTTCTGTCGAAAATTTGCGGATGTCATATCCGGTCCGATCCGAACAGAAAAGAATGGCAAGGCAAATACTGCGAACGTTCATAAGGTGATCCAGACATTTAGGTGATGCCAGCTTATGAGTGTAATGCGCCAGCATATATCTAAAGTCTATATAACGAACCGATATATGTGTCTAGAGGATATATCAAACGAGCATATGTATTTCCACCGTGCTTCCTCCTCATAATTGACGAGATATTGATGCAAGCTGTCATTTACAGATGAGGGAAAGTGACTATAATTGCGAACAGGTGAATGTAGCAGCGAAAGAGCAGGAGGGGATTTGATCCCGCTTCTATCTGGGAGCTGAAGAGCAGAATAGGATATGCATGCCGATTACCGATCTGGTGCCAGCCTCACGAAGACAGGAAAAAGGCTTTAAGGGTATTATTCAAAATCCCCTGATCCGATTGCTCGCCATCAATTGGCTGATCGGTTTTGTGGTCACTGTGCTGATCGTGTTGGGGCTCATCGCCACTAACGCCGCCGGATTACAGGATCTGATCTTCAATAGCGAAAACCCGCTCGTCCCCATCGCTCTGCTGTTTTTCGGTTTGCTGATTACCATTTGCAGCGTGGCCATGGGCGCGGCCGTCATGAGCCTGCCCAAAGATGATAGCTAGTGGCGTGCGGCGCTATTGCCCAATGGTGGTGCTGCGCCTCTCATAAAGGGCAACGTCCCGCCAGCGTCCTTTTTGAGGTCCGTTTGACATCTTGGCAATTTTCTCGCGGACGCCAACGCAACGAAACCCGAATTTCTCGTGCAAACGTATACTGGCCGCATTGTCGGTAAAGATCCCGGCTTGAAGGGTCCAGAATCCTTCTTTCTCGGACGCCTCTACGAGCCTGCCCATAAGCTTGGAGCCGACGCGCTGGCCCTTCGCACTTGAGGCGATATAAATGCTGAGTTCAGCAACCCCGCGATAGACATCGCGGCTTGAATAGGCTGACAGCGCAGCCCAGCCAACAATCTCTCCCGACAAGAGCGCAGCGATGCGGCAACTTTGCAAATGCCCATGGTCCCAACCGGGCCAATCGGGTGCCTGTGCGGTAAATGTTGCGTTTCCTGTATCAATGCCTTCCTGATAGATCTGCAGAATTGCAACAGCATCATCAGGGCGTATCGGACGGAAGGTAAGATTGGTGGAGGCAGCCGTTGAGGGACTGTCCGGGGTGGGGGATATAGATGTCATTACACGATTCCAAACATGAATGACCAAATGTGACACGCCCGGGCACGCTTTGCAATCAGATCCCACATAGTCCAAGACACTATTAGTCTTTCTGCGCGATGGTTAAACCAATCCATAAGAATTGCGCCAACAAATTAACGGTTTAAAAACCTTAAATCTCGGATTTTGGCGGATTTTCCTCAATTCGTCGGCCTGTTTATTTTTGAGATAGGCTTCTTTGTCACCCTTTTCGCAAGATTTGGCGTTGATACGCAAACCATAAGCGAAAACCGAAACAGGGTGATATGGGGCACATCATGTTCTTAAGGGAGTTGCAGCAAAGAAAGCACCAGATTGCCGATAATCTGCGATCCGGCGAGATGCTGGACAAAGCATGCGCAATGGGCCTTGCTCTGTGCGGAGATACTTTGCTCGGTGCTTTGAAGCTATTGAAGAAAATCGGGAAATATATATTCCGTTATGGGGCTGCGATCAAACTGAGGCAACTGGTTTTGCAAACAGGGATTTATTGCCTTGTCATTGGTTTGGCCGTCGGTTTCACTTCCATGGGAAGTAAAATCATGTTTGGTCTCATTCATCATGAGATGAGCGAAATGGGTGCTGAGGTAGCCTTCACAAATCTGCCTGCAGAGTTGGAAACGGCTAGCATCCGTGCGGCCATTCGGCAATAGGCAACCTTTATGAGGTCTGTGCAAATGCACCGCGGGAACGCCCGTGATGCATGCCAGTTCTATTCTTCCACTTTGAATGGTAGTGAAAAGTCTGCTGTCTTGTCGGAATTCTTGTCCTTGAGAAGATAGTGGGACACATAACCGCCCGGCTTTAGTCCGCTTAGATTGATCGTCATCTTCAAATGAATTTCGCGGTTATGGCGATTGAGAGGCACGCCAAGATTGACAAAATCCTCTTGCTCGAAGAGCGTGGTCCCCTTGGGGCCTTCCAGCGAATAGTCAACGCTCCAGCTGGCAACGCTGCTACCATCTTCTGTTTTGCCATAGGAAAAGGCCACAGGCTCAACATAGATCATCTGTGCTTCATTGGGCTTGAAGACCGGCTCCTTGGCTTTGAAGTTTCCATAGCCGTTGATTTCTTCAACAAACAGGGCCTTGCGGACAAACATGGGAGAGCGCTGCCAGAAGCTGTCTATAATATTGTCGAGCGCTTCAAATGCAGGAGCCGGTTGCCCTGAATCCAGAAGGCTCCTGGCTTCTTCAAATTGATCCGACAGAGTGTCTGCCTGAGCGTATGAAGACATCAACGACAGGGCAAGCAACATGGCTATGGTTTGAAGGTTGCGCATCTTTCCAATCCTTCCAGCTTCGATAAATGCTTTTCTTTAGCATGATCTTCTACATACTGGATGGCCATAAATCCATTCATTTGCTTGAAAAATTGCACATTTTTGCCGCAATCTCGGGTGATTCAAACAGATATTGTATGACTTTGTCGAAATTCCTGGACGGATTGTGTGATGATCAATTGCGCCGATCGCAAAAACAGGCCTGCCATCACCAGCGCCACAGCGATATCCGGTAAAGCGGAATTGGTGTAAAAGACCACGACACTGGCGCCCATTACGGCGATGTTGCCAATGGCATCATTGCGCGAGCAGAGCCACACGGACCGCACATTGGCGTCACCATCCTTGTAACGCATGAGCAGTAGAACAGAGCTGACATTGGCTGCCAGCGCCATGAAGCCGATGACGCCCATGATTTCTGCGCTCGGTACATCAAGAAACAGCACTTGATATAGGGTGGAGCCAAAAATCCAGAGGCCCATTGCCAAAAGGCTGAAGCCCTTGACCAGTGCTGCCGTCGACCGCACCTTGAGGCTCATGCCGATAACAGCAAGGCTGATGCCATATGTCAGAAAGTCACCGAGAAAGTCCAGGGCGTCTGCCTGCAAGGCTTGTGATCCGGCCATCCGTCCTGCGATGATTTCAACAAGGAACATGCCGCCATTCAGGGCAATCACGGTCCAGAGTACGGCCTTGTAGCGTTTGTCTAAGCCATCGAACACCGGATTGCCATGACATCCGCAGGAATCGCCACAGGAGTCTTGCTGTGATTGTGCGTGAGCATGAGTATGGTCATGCTCATGAGAATGCGCATCATGGCCGCTACAGCAGTCGGTGCCGCATCTCTTCTCATTGGAGGAACTTTCTGAGGGGGGTGTCTGGGCAGAAGCGCTGCATCCGCAGCTGTCATGATCGGTAGTGCCCGAATATGCCTGGCTCATCATGTGCTCCTTTTTCTATTGAAAGCGTGCGATGAGCACCAATATAGTAGCTCTAGTCACTATAGCTTCAAGGCCTAAAGGACAAAATCAGGAAGGAAATGTTGATATGCTCTCGATCGGTAATCTGTCCAAGACAAGTGGCGTGAAGGTTCCCACCATACGTTACTATGAAAAGATTGGTCTGATAGCACCGGCTGATCGAAGCCGTGGCAACCAGCGCCGCTATGAGGCAGAAGACCTCAAGCGTCTGACATTCATCAAGCATGCCCGTGACCTCGGTTTCCATCTCGATGACATCAAGTCCTTGTTGACCCTTAAAGAAGACACGTCGTGCCCATGCTCGGGAGCCGATGAAATCCTGACACGCCATCTGTCTGATGTGCGCAACCGGATCAGCCGTTTACAGCGCCTTGAAGCCGAGCTGGAGCGTATGTCCCATTGCGAGGGGGAATGCGTCGCGGAATGTTCCGTTATCGAAAGCCTTGCCGATCATAGTCATTGCCTATATGAGCACTGACAGGCTCATTTATCATTAAAGCGCAGGGGGACAAGTTCATGACTTGGAAGATCTATCTTTCGGGAGAAATTCACACCGACTGGCGCGACCAGATCGAAGAGGGCGCAAAGGCGTTGGATTTGCCCGTGTGCTTTTCTGGTCCGGTCACGGACCACGCTGCTTCGGATGATTGCGGCGTTACGATTCTGGGGCAGGAAGTGAATCAATTCTGGCACGATCACAAGGGTGCCAAGCTCAACGCCATCAGAACCCGCACACTACTGGAAGCCGCTGATATTGTCGTGGTGCGCTTTGGTGAAAAATACAAGCAATGGAACGCAGCCTTCGATGCAGGCTTTGCCGCAGCGCTCGGCAAGCCCATGATCGTCATGCATGGTGCAGATCACCAGCATGCGCTAAAGGAAGTGGATGCCGCAGCGCTTGCTGTGACCGAAACACCGCAAGAGATCGTGCAGATTCTGCGTTATGTCATTGAAGGCAAACTCGCCTGAGTGCCTGACACCATGACCGTGTGACCAGCCAAGCCTGCAACTAATCAGTTCCCGTTATGGCTTTTATAAAACAATTGATAAGACTAGGGGCAAGCGATGCCCTATAGAAAGCTTATGACTGGAAAACGATTAGCTGATGACAGCATGACGCCCGGCCTTCTGTTTCTTGAAGGAATGCGGCGCGGCATTCCCGTAGTGATAACGGCGGGCCCATTTGGTGCCCTGTTCGGAGCCCTTGCCATTGAAAATGGCATGTCGGCTTTTGATGCGGTTTTGATGAGCGCGACCATTTTCGCAGGTGCCAGCCAGTTGGTGGGGCTAGAGCTATTTGGTCAGCATATCCCCGCCTGGATCGTCATTCTATCCATCTTCGCCGTCAATTTCCGACACATCCTCTATTCCGCTTCGCTCGGGCGCCACATTGCCAATTGGCCGTGGGGGCGCCAGATGTTCGGCTTCTTCTTTCTGGTCGATCCGGCCTATGCCGAAACGGAAAGACGCGCCGAACAGGGGGAGGATGTCCAGTTCTCATGGTATATGGGGCTGGTGTTTGTGGTCTATGTAGGATGGGTCCTCATGACCTGGCTCGGCACCATATTCGGCAATTTTCTGGAAGATTCTCATACCTGGGGGATCGATTTCATCTTGCCAATTTATTTCATGGCTTTGCTCATGGGATTTCGAAAGAGACCCTTCTGGTACCCGATTGTCTTTGTCAGTGCAGCCTCTTCGATTATTGCCGCCAAAACGGTTGGATCGCCCTGGCATGTTTCCATCGGAGCTGCCGTTGGCATTTTGACTGCGGCGATTTTCGCTCCAGTCGCAGATGAAGAAACCGGTGATAAACAGGAAGGGACGCAGTGATGACGGCCACTTTCTGGATTATCATTGGCGGCGCAATTGTAACCTATCTGACGCGCATCGGCGGCCACCTCATTCTCACGCGCTTTGATCGGATCCATCCACGTGTTCAGGCGGGGCTGGACGCCGTGCCTGCGGCCGTGTTGACAACGTTGGTAGCGCCTGCGGTGGTCGATGGAGGTCCGAGTGAATGGGCCGCTTTTGCTATTGCTGTTGTCGCAGGGGTGCGGGTTTCCACGATTCCCATGGTTATCATAGGAGCCGTTGCCGTAGCGCTGCTGAGACAGATATTGGGATAATTTGCCCGGCATCAGCCGGGAAAGTCTTTTGTCTGGAGCTTTGATGGTATGAAAATTGGTTTGCTTGTTGCTGGTCCACTGCCCGAGGAGCTCGTCAAACAGTTCGGTACATTTGATGATATGTTCAAGGCGTTGCTCATAAAGCAGGAACCGAGCCTGACCTTTGCCAGTTATGATGTCTATGAGGACAATTTCCCAGCCGATGCAAAGGATTGCGACGGCTGGATTGTAACCGGGTCACTGCACAGCGCTTATGAAAAACTGCCTTGGATGCTGCGCCTTGAAACCTTTATCAGAGAAGCCATCTCCACCGGTCAACCAACCATCGGTATCTGCTTTGGCCATCAGATCATGGCAACGGCGATGGGCGGCGTAGTTCAAAAAGCGCCTTCGGGCAAATGGGGAGCGGCTGTCCACACCTATAAAATGTCGCTGAACGGCAAGGAACGCCCCGCTTGGATGAATGGCGATGGCGAAACATTTGCGTTGCAGGCAAGCCATCAGGATCAAGTCACAGTTTTGCCTGAAAGCGGTTGTCTGATCGCTGGCAACGAGTTCTGCCCCAATGGCATGATCGCTTATGGAAAGGCAGGGCTTTCCCTGCAGCTCCATCCAGAGCTATCCAGCGGCATCGTGGAAACCATGCTTCACAAGAGACGCGGCACTGCTATGACAGAACAAGATGCAGATGTTGCCTTATCCCATGTGAATGACCCGGTTGATGCGAACCGTGTCGCGCAATGGATGATGCTGTTCTTTCATCAGTCGTGGGACCGCACACCAGCTTGAGAGCCGGCGCTGCGACTGATTCAATGCCGTAAGTGGCGCAACGAAACAAAAAGAAGAACGAGATTATGATGGTCAATGCTACCCTACCAATCTTCGATGGCCACAATGACACTTTGCTAAGGCTTGAAATGGCCGCGCGTGAAGGCTCTCCCATGTCCTTCATGGAAGGGGATGAACGGCTGCATATCGACTTGCCCAAAGCTCAGGAAGGCGGCTTTGCCGGGGGGCTGTTTGCCATGTTCGTGCCTCCAGTTCAGGAATTGGGCAGCAAGCCGGATTTTCAGTCCATGGTAAAGCCGATTGAGCAGACATACGCCTTCGATTTGACCGACGCCATGATGGCTCGCGCGATGCTGATGGCGCGGGAATCCGGCGATCGCATTCGTATCTGTCTTTCCAGTCAAGACATCCGTAAGGCAATGGAAGACAATGCACTTGCTATCATGCTCCATATTGAAGGCGCTGAAGCGATTGATGCAGATTTCAACGCCTTGTCCATTTTGCATGAGGCTGGTTTGCGATCCATTGGTCCGGTTTGGAGCCGGAGCAATATCTTTGGTCATGGCGTTCCGTTTGATTTTCCCGGGAGCCCGGATTCTGGTCCGGGATTGACTGATCTCGGTAAGGAACTTGTCAAGCGATGCAATGCGCTCAACATCCTTATCGACCTGTCACACCTCAATGAAAAAGGGTTCTGGGATGTGCATGCGGTCTCTGACAAGCCGCTGCTTGCAACCCATTCCAACGTGCATGCTCTTTGCAAATCGCGTCGAAACCTGACGGACAAACAGCTTTCGGCCATTGCTGAAAGCAAGGGGCTGGTCGGGCTGAATTACTCAATCGGCTTTCTGCGCTCTGATGGAGACAAATCCCAACTGGACATGGATCTCGACATCATGGTCGATCATCTGGCCTATCTCGTCGACAAGTTGGGAGAAGAGGGCGTAGGTCTCGGCTCGGATTTTGACGGAACGACAGTGCCGCGCCGGATTGGCTCCGCAGCCGGAAACCCAGCTCTGATAGAGCGGATGAGGGCGCGTGGCCTTGGTGATGAGCTTATTGCCAAGATTGCCTATAAGAACTGGCTTTCCATGCTGGAGCGTTCTGGCCTTTAGATTTCGAGTTGGCAGATGCGCAACTGGCGTCGTCTGCCTGATATTTGCGGAACAGTCCCGACGCAGTTTTGAAGACGCACAAAAAAGCCCCGTATGAAAACGGGGCTTTTACAATTGAATTCAGACGGGTCGACGATCAATCGTCATAGTCTCCATCTTCATAATCATTCTGCACAGGCATCCGCTGAGGGCGCTCGCTAGCGTCGCGACCAATGCGGTCTGCGATATGGGCCAGATCAATGAAATGGTCGGCCTGGCGGCGCAGCTCATCGGCAATCATTGGCGGCTGGGTTGACATGGTCGACACAACACTGACTTTGCGACCCTTGCGCTGCAAGGCTTCAACAAGCTTCCGGAAATCTCCGTCACCAGAGAAAATAACGAAATGATCAACATGATCTACAAGCTCCATCGCATCAATGGTCAGCTCGATGTCCATGTTGCCTTTGATTTTTCGGCGTCCGGCAGAATCTGTGAATTCTTTGGTCGGCTTGGTAACAACATGATAGCCGTTATAATCAAGCCAATCGATCAAAGGTCGAATGGATGAATATTCCTGATCTTCGGCCAGGGCAGTGTAGTAGTAAGTTCGCAGAAGATACCCTTTGCCGCGGAATTCTCTCAGAAGCCTTTTGTAGTCAATATCGAAACCAAGAGTCTTGGTCGTTGCGTACAGATTGGCCCCGTCGATAAATAGCGCAACTTTTTCTCTAGGATCAAACACGGAGTCACCCTTTATGCTGGTTTTTCGTTGGATTCAATTTCAGGATGAGTGTCGTATATAAACACGTCTGCTCTAAGCCTTGTAAGTCAATGCAAGATTTAAAAATGCGTTATTGAATCTTTAAATTATTCGAAACAATGAATTGCAATCTCGCGAAATCAAATCGATTCTTAGTCTATACAAATTTATATTCAATAACCACAAAGAAAAACAGATTATAAACGAAATCACAAGATGATAATCATGTATATGGTATCCAAAATTTTGACAAAAGCGTATGAAATCGGTTTCACTCGCTGTTTTGCGAAGGTTCGCCCTTGTCAAACAAAAAAAATCGCTTTATCTAGGGGGAAAATCCCCCATTAAGGAGATCGTCTATGGCACGCGTCACTGTTGAGGACTGCGTTGATAAGGTTGAGAATCGTTTCGAGCTCGTGCTGCTTTCCGGTCATCGTGCGCGCATGATTTCTAGTGGCTCTTCGATTACGGTTGATCGCGACAACGACAAAAATCCGGTTGTTGCCCTGCGGGAAATTGCTGATGAAACAGTCTCCCCGGGAGACCTGAAAGAAGACCTGATCCATTCGCTTCAGAAATATGTTGAGGTTGATGAGCCTGAGACTGATGAAGTCCAGCTGATTACCGCAGACGAAGCCGCCACTACCGAATATGAAGGTGTTGCTTCCGAAAACAAGAATGAAGTTGTCTTCGATCAGATGTCTGAGGAAGAGCTTCTGCGCGGATTGGAAAGCCTCGTACCGCCTGATCGTAACGACGACTGAGCGCAGCTAGGCATCAGACCAGAGTTTGAAAAGGCGGGCGTCATAAGTCCGCCTTTTTTATTGGCTTTTTTACTTTGTTCTGCAATTCTGGCTGTCCGGCAAGGCTTGGAGTCGGTTTTGCACGGTCTGGCGAGTTTCCGCTAGCCGAACATCGTCTTCAGTTTCTAGTTTTTAGCGTTCCGGTTTCTGGTTTGGCAACAAGCCGTATGGGCTCGAGTGGTTTCGGGCGCCTAACAATTGAGGTCTCTTCTTCGCCATGATGCGTCAGTACGAACTCGTTGAGAGAGTTGTAAGCTATAATCCCAATGCTGACGAAGCCCTGTTGAACAAGGCTTATGTCTATTCCATGCGTAAACATGGCAAGCAGAAGCGTGCGTCCGGAGACCCATATTTCGTGCATCCGCTCGAGGTCGCTGGCATTCTGACAGATTTGCGGCTGGATGACGGAACAATCGCCGTCGGGTTGTTGCATGATACGCTGGAAGACACGGACGCGACGCGCACCGAGCTTGATTCCATGTTTGGCGAAGAAATCGGCAAGCTCGTTGAGGGACTGACCAAGATCAGCCAGCTCGATCTGGTGTCTCGCCGCACCAAGCAGGCTGAAAATATCCGCAAGCTATTGCTCGCCATCTCCGATGATGTGCGCGTGTTGATCGTCAAACTGGCTGACCGCCTCCACAATATGCGCACCTTGCACTATGTGCCAGAGCACAAGCGTCATCGCATCGCGCAGGAAACCATCGATATTTATGCGCCGCTCGCCGAGCGTATGGGTATGCAGGATATCCGCGAGGAGTTGGAGGGGCTTTCGTTCAAATATGTCAATCCGGAAGCTTACGAAGCCATCAACGAGCGGCTCGAAGAGGTCCGTCAGCGCAACAAAACCATCATCTCCGAGATTGAAGGTGAGTTGGAAAAGACCTTTGCTGAGAAGGGCTTGAAGGCAACCGTTCGCGGTCGTGAAAAAAAGGCGTATTCCATTTTCCGCAAGATGCAGCGTCAGAATATCGGCTTTGAGCAATTGTCTGATATCTATGCTTTCCGCGTGCTGGTGGAAGATGTCGAAGCCTGTTACCGCACGCTGGGCATTGTGCATACCATCTGGCCGTGCGTGCCGGGTCGCTTCAAGGATTATGTCTCCACTCCCAAGCCCAACGATTATCGCTCCATCCACACCACAGTGATCGGGCCGGGGAGGCAGCGCGTCGAGCTGCAGATCCGTACGCATAAAATGCATCAGTTCGCTGAATATGGTGTCGCGGCCCACGCGCTGTATAAAGATGTTAGCGGCAAGACCAAGGGCGGTCGTTCTCTGGGGCGTCTGGCTCGCGACAGTAACGCCTATTCATGGTTGCGCCAGACTGTTGAACTGCTCTCGTCGGGCAACTCGGCTGAAGAATTCCTTGAGCACACCAAGCTGGAACTGTTTCAGGATCAGGTCTTCTGCTTCACGCCAAAAGGGCGCGTCATTGCCTTGCCACGCGGGGCCGTTCCCATTGATTTTGCCTATGCGGTTCATACCGATATCGGGGATACCTGCATTGGCTGCAAGATCAATGGCGCCGTCATGCCTCTGGTGACCGAACTCAATAACGGCGACGAAGTGGAAATTATCTGCTCAAAGGCGCAAACGCCGCCTCCCGCATGGGAAAATATCGCAGCCACCGGCAAGGCGCGGGCCGCCATTCGCAAGGCCACACGAGCAGCTGTGCGCAAACAATATGCCGGCCTTGGAGAGCAGATTCTGCAGAATGCTTTCAAACGGGCTGATCAGGAATATTCCGCCGAGCAGATCAAGGTAGCGTTGTCGCGGCTTGGTTTCCAGACATTGGATGACGCGTTGGCGGCTGTCGGGCGTGGGGAGCTTCAGTCCCGTATGGTGATTGAGGCGGTCTTCCCGGATTATCAGGACCAGCGCGCAGCCCAGAGTGAAGGCGAGCGCGGGGAAGGGTGGTTCGGCCTGCCTCATGCCTCGGCCATGAAATTCCGCATTCCTGGCTCTGGTCGCAAGCAAAATGGCAAGAACGCCCATCAGTCCGGTCAGCGGTCCATTCCGATTCGTGGCCTTTCGGCCGACATTCCCGTTTCTTTTGCCCCTGAAGGGGGAGCAGTGCCAGGCGACAGGATCGTTGGCATTCACACTCCGGGGAAAGGGGTTACCATCTATCCCATTCATTCTCCAGCTCTTAGTCAGTTTGAAGACACGCCGGAGCGTTGGCTTGATGTCCGCTGGGATATCGATGAGGAGAATACAGAGCGGTTTCCGGCACGGATCGAGGTTTCCATCCTCAATGAACCGGGCAGTCTTGCGTCTATCGCCAATGTCATTGCCGAGAATGACGGCAATATCGAGAATATCAAGATGGAGCATCAGATGAGTGATTTCCATGAAATGACCATCGATTTGTCAGTCTGGAACCTCAATCATCTTAACCGGATTATCGAACAGATCCGCAGCAAGAAAACCGTATCCAAGGCATGGCGTGTCAACTGATTGAAGGTGTTTGACAGACCAGTCAGAGGCGCGGTTAAACAAAAGCCTGACCGGGGCTAGGCATGAAGAGAAAGGAAGAAGCAGACGCATGATTATCGGCACCGGAAATGATCTGATCGATATCAGACGCATTGAAAAATCTCTTGATCGTTTTGGCGAACGCTTCATCCAACGTGTCTTTACCGAAAAGGAAATTGCTCGCTCTGAGCGCAAGGCCCAAAGGGCAGCCTCCTATGCCAAACGGTTCGCCGCCAAGGAAGCCTGTTCCAAGGCATTGGGAACGGGGCTTTCTCATGGTGTCTTCTGGCGTGATATGGGCGTGAGCAACCTCTCGACGGGCAAGCCGACCATGGTGCTGACCAACGGAGCGCTGAAGCGTATGCGGTCTATGATCCCGCCGGGTTTTGTGCCTCAGATAGACCTGACGATCACAGATGAATATCCCATTGCGCAGGCCTATGTCATCATTTCGGCAATCCCGGAAAACTGGCCATCAGCACAATAGCGCCACAATCAGGGTACAAAGACGCTTCGAACAGCTTTTTAGTTCACTTATACGGTCATATGTACACAGGAATGCCAGACTTTTCTGCCATTGTGTTTTCTTGATTGTATCGGCGGTACGGTACCGCTATTACCAAACATGAACCAATTTGAATGGATATGACCCGCCGAGGCCCTCGGCCCTTCTTGTCGCAAAGACCCGCCGGTCATGATTTAAAAAAGAGAATTCAGTGTGTCAGACGATAGCATGAAAGAAAATGAGGGTGGCCTTGGGGAAACCATCAAGGTCATTATTCAGGCGCTGCTTCTAGCGCTCGTGGTGCGAACGCTTTTATTTCAGCCCTTCTCGATACCCTCCGGTTCCATGAAGTCGACACTTCTGATCGGCGACTATCTGTTCGTTTCAAAATATAGCTATGGCTATTCGCGTTATTCGATGCCGTTCGGTTTGCCTCTTTTCTCCGGACGCATCTTGGCCAGCGAACCCACGCGCGGTGACATCGTCGTGTTCAAATTGCCGCGCGATCCGTCGGTCGACTATATCAAACGCGTCATCGGGCTACCCGGCGACAAGATTCAGATGATTGGCGGTCAACTCTATATCAATGGTACTGCTGTTCAGCATGAGCGGATTGAAGACTTCATCGATACGGACGCGCAGGGGCGCAAGACGCGGGTTGAACGCTTCCGCGAAACCCTGCCAAATGGCGTCAGCTACACCACGCTCAACCTGACGGACAACAACTATCTCGATAACACGCCGGTTTATGAAGTGCCGGCGGGCCATTACTTCATGATGGGTGACAACCGGGACAATTCCTCGGATAGCCGTGTCTTGAGCAATGTCGGCTATGTGCCGTTTGAAAATCTGGTTGGCAAGGCTCAGGTGATCTTCTTCTCCATTGGCGATGGCAAGGCCCCTTGGGAGATCTGGAGTTGGCCAAGTGCAGCCCGCTGGGAACGTTGGTTCACAAGCCTCAAGCCCGATACCAACGACTAGAAACAGAGTTGCCTTGCACATGTCAGTGTGGGAGTGGACGCTAGCCGCCGGTTGCTTCACTCCCAATTGTCTGTATAAATGTGACGGGAGACTTGCCAAAAGAAGCGGTTTAGAACACATAAGACCGTCTTGATTGGCAAAGAAGAAACCTCATATATCAAGAAATATGCCGCGCAGAAGAGCTCTGTGTGGCATTCTCTATATAAGGCTCTGCAATAAATTTCTGGTGCTAGAAAATACAAAGGAAGGAAACAGGTTAGGGTTAAATGAAGAAAAGAGATGTGGCAAAACTCGAAGAGCATCTCGGCTATAAATTCAAGGACAGATCACAGCTGGAACGCGCTTTGAGCCACTCCAGTACTGTTGCGTCACCTCGATTGCAGGTAGATCAAACCTACCAACGGCATGAATTTCTTGGTGATCGCGTCTTGGCAGTTACAATAGCCGATATGTTGCTGAAAGCCTTTCCCAAGGCAGATGAAGGGGAATTGGCCCGTCGTTTCAATGGTCTTGTGCGCAATGAAACCTGCGCGGAAGTGGCCAGAGAAATCGGCCTTGGCCCCTATATCCGCCTCGGCGAGGGAGAAGCGCAGGCTGGTGGTCGCAAAAAGGAAGCGATCCTTGGTGATGTATGCGAAGCAATCATCGGTGCCATCTATATAGATGGCGGTTTCGAGAAAGCCCGCGATATCGTAAAGCACTATTGGGAACGGCGCATGCTGGACTGGACCGGCCCGTTGCGCGACGCCAAAACCACGTTGCAGGAATGGGTGCAGGGCAACAAACTGCCACCGCCTACCTATCGGCTTGTGGAACGCACCGGCCCCGATCATGAGCCGGAATTCACTTTGAATGTCGAAGTGCCGACTCTCAAGCCGGCACAGGGCAAAGGCCCGTCAAAACGTATTGCCGAGCAGGATGCTGCCCGGACGATGCTCGTAAGAGAAGGACAGTGGAGTGCGGACGTCAAGTGACGTCCCCTTCGATTACCTCACAAGGGCTTTCAAGCAAAGGCCCTGAAACATAAGGACGTTTATGTCAGATACATCCTCTCCAATGTCCGGTGACATGCCGGAAACAGAAACGAAATGCGGATATGTGGCCCTGATTGGCGCACCAAACGCGGGCAAGTCGACCCTTGTCAACGAGCTGGTGGGCTCCAAGGTGTCCATCGTTACGCACAAGGTGCAGACCACTCGCTCGCTTATTCGGGGCATTGCGCTGAAGGACGAAAAGCAGGTTATTTTCGTTGATACGCCGGGTATCTTTGCCCCCAAGCGCCGTCTTGAAACGGCGATGGTCAACACCGCTTGGGGTGGTGCCAAGGATGCCGACGTCATCGGCATGATTGTGGATGCGCGCAAAGGGGTAACCGAGCAGATCGAGGATATTCTCGATCGTCTCAAGGATATCAAACTGCCCAAGGTTCTGATCCTGAACAAGATCGACCTTGTGAAGCGCGATAGCCTGTTGGCGCTGGCTCAACAGCTCAATGATCGTATCGCCTTTGACGAAACCTTCATGGTGTCGGCTCTTAACGGTGATCGCACGGATGATCTGATGGTTTATTTCGCAGATCATATGCCAAAAGGGCCCTGGCTTTATCCTGAAGACATGATTTCGGATTTGCCCATGCGCCAGCTAGCAGCCGAAATTACCCGTGAAAAAGTCTTTTTGCGCCTGCATCAGGAACTGCCCTACGCTTCAACGGTGGAAACCGAAAAGTGGGAGCAGAAGAAAGACGGGTCTGTCAGGATCGAACAGGTGATCTATGTGGAACGTGACAACCAGAAAATGATCGTTCTGGGCAAGGGCGGCGCCACCATCAAGGCCATTTCCACCGCAGCTCGCAAAGAGCTGATGGAACTGTTGGAAACCAAGGTGCATCTGTTCCTGTTTGTTAAAGTGCGTGAGCGCTGGGTCGATGATCCGGAACGCTATCGTGAAATGGGTATCGATTTCCCTATCTAACGCCTGCTACGCGCTAAATGTGAATGAATGAAAAGGGAAGAGCCTCATTTGGTTCTTCCCTTTTTCGTCGAACCAAAGCATCTTTGCCATATGGAATGGACTGACGAAGCGATTGTTCTGGGCACGAAAAGGCACGGTGAAACCTCCGTGTTGCTTGAGGTGATGACCCGTGACCACGGGCGTGTGCTGGGGCTCGTCAAAGGGGGGCGCTCGCGCCGTCAACAACCCGTCTTGCAACCGGGCAACAGCCTCACGGTTGTTTGGCGTGCGCGGCTGGAAAACCATCTGGGTCAAATGACAACGGAGCTTCTGACCTCCCGCGCAGCAAGACTGATGGCCCTGCCGCTTGGTACCTATGGCATGCAGTTCATATCGGAGCTGACCCGCCTCTTGCCCGAGCGGGATGCGCATCCTTATCTGTTTCAGGCGCTCAAGGTGATCGTGGATGAGTTCGAGGAAGGCGATGTCGCCGGTGAGCTTATGGTGCGCTATGAGCTGGCGATGCTCTCCGAGCTTGGCTATGGCCTCGATCTGGAGCAATGCGCAGCCACAGGTCGAACAGACGATCTCATCTATGTTTCGCCCAAATCAGGCAGGGCGGTTTGCGCTGAAGCAGGCAAACCCTATCACGAGCGCATGCTGCCATTGCCAGCCTTTCTGCGCGGTAAAGCGTCGTCAAACCGTGTATCCTTTGAGGAATTGTCTCAGGGCTTTGAGCTGACATCCTTTTTTCTGGAGCGCCATGTTTACCGCCCCTTGGAGCGCAACGCACCAGACCTCAGAAAGAGCTTCATCGCTGCCGTGCGCAAAGATCTGACGCTGGAAGACTAAGCATCGCTGTTACGGATGGCGGCATTGCACCTAAGCGGATATGTTGTCGTCGAGCAAACTGGGGCTATTCTGCTGGAATATGGTTGATTCGCGATGCAAACAATTGCACGAATCGCCCTTTTTCTATAACCAACCTGCATGGGAAACGAAATTGTAAAGTCCGGCGAGTTTGAGAGCATCAACCTGCGCGAAGCGTTGGAAGAGCGATATCTAGCTTACGCCTTGTCAACGATCACACAGCGTGCGCTGCCAGATGTGCGCGACGGCCTCAAGCCGGTGCATCGCCGCATTCTCTATGCAATGCGCCAGCTCAAGATGGACCCTACGGGTGGCTTCAAGAAGTCTGCCCGTGTTGTGGGCGATGTGATTGGTAAATATCACCCGCATGGTGATACCGCTGTCTATGATGCCATGGTGCGTCTGGCGCAGGGCTTCGCCTCGCGCTACCCCATGGTGGACGGGCAGGGCAACTTCGGCAACATCGACGGCGACAGCGCCGCTGCGATGCGTTACACCGAAGCCCGCATGACCGAGGTCGCTCGCCTCATGATGCAGGGGCTTGACGAAGACGCAGTGGATTTTCGCGAGACCTATGACAACGAAGACAAAGAGCCCGTTGTCATGCCCGCGAACTTTCCCAATTTGCTGGCGAATGGTTCGAGCGGCATTGCCGTGGGCATGGCGACCTCCATTCCGCCGCATAACGTTTCCGAGCTGTGTGAAGCATCGCTTCACCTCATCAAATATCCCAATTGCACGGATGAAAAGCTGCTTGATCTGATGCCCGGGCCGGATTTCCCAACCGGCGGTATCATTGTCGAGCCCAAGGAGCATATCCTTGAAGCCTATCAGACCGGGCGCGGTGGCTTCCGCGTGCGAGCCAAATGGGAAATCGAACAGCTGAACCGCGGGGCCTGGCAGATCATTGTCACGGAAATTCCCTATCAGGTTCAGAAGTCGCGCTTGATCGAGCGGATCGCCGATCTCATCCAGAACCGCAAATTGCCGCTGTTGGTCGATGTGCGCGATGAGTCGGCTGAAGATATCCGCGTTGTGCTGGAGCCGAAAAACCGCACGGTTGACCCTGACCTGATGATGGAAGCGCTCTTCAAGCTGACGGACCTTGAAAGCCGCATCTCCCTCAACATGAACGTGCTCAATGAGCATAACGTGCCAAGGGTACTGGGCTTGCGCGAAGTGTTGCGGCAGTGGCTTGATCATCGTCGGGACGTGTTGCAGCGCCGGTCGCGTTACCGCCTAGGCAAGATTGAGCATCGCCTCGAAGTGCTCGATGGCTATCTGATTGCCTATCTCAATCTGGATGAAGTGATCCGCATCATTCGCTATGAGGATGAGCCCAAAGCCCAGTTGATGAAATCCTTCAGCCTGTCTGAAATTCAGGCCGAGGCGATCCTCAATATGCGTTTGCGTTCCTTGCGTAAACTCGAAGAAATCGAGATCCGCACCGAGCATGATAATCTCAGTAAGGAACGGGCCGAACTGATTGAGATGCTGGGTTCCGAAGAGTTGCAGTGGAAGCGCATTTCTAAAGAGATCCGTGAAATCTACAAGATTTTCGGGCCGGATACCGAGCTGGGGCGTCGTCGCTCGCAGTTTGGCGAAGCCAGTGAGCGGGATATCGAGGATATCAATTTGGCCATGGTCGAGCGAGAACCGGTTACGCTGGTTCTCTCTGAAAAAGGCTGGATCCGCGCCATGAAAGGGCATATCTCCGATCTCAGCAGCCTTAACTTCAAGGATGGCGATAAGCTCAAATTTGCCGTTCAGGCCGAAACCACAGACAAGCTGTTGCTTATGGGCACGAATGGGCGCTTCTTCACCATGCAGGCCGACAAGTTGCCAGGTGGGCGCGGTCATGGCGAACCGATCCGCGTGATGATCGACATGGAGCCCGGCGTCGATGTGGTGGACATGTTTGTGCATGTGCCTGATCGCAAGCTGCTCGTGACGGCGACAGATGGTCGGGGATTCATTACCAAGGAAGAAAGCCTCATCGCCAACACCCGCAAGGGCAAACAGGTGCTTAATGTGAGCGCTCCGGTCGAGGCCAAGCTCTGCAAGGTTGCCAAGGGCGATCGTATTGCCGTCATCGGCGAAAACCGCAAGATGCTGATCTTCCCGCTGGAACAGTTGCCCGAAATGAACCGGGGTCGCGGCGTTATGCTTCAACGCTACAAGGACGGCGGCATTTCAGACGTGATCACTTTCTCCGGCGAGGAAGGCCTCACATGGAAAGACAGCTCCGGACGCAGTTATCATCGGTCGCTGGATGACCTTGCCGAATGGCTAGGAGAACGCGGACAAGCCGGGCGCTTGCCGCCAAACGGCTTCCCGAGGAGCAACAAATTCGAGAATTGATGATAAACACCGGGGCTTGCTCCGGTGTTTTCATATGCGCTGATGTCAGTGAGGCAAATAGAGCGTCGTCATGATGGGCCAGTGGTCGCCGATGGGTGCTGAAAAGCGTTCGACAGATGCCGTCTCAATTGTGGCGCTGGTCAGGATATGATCAAGGCTCAGGAAGGCCGGTAGACGCAGATGCTTGATAACAGAATTGGGCGAGGGGAAGGTCGGGACGAAATGATCGCGCCGCTCAAGGCCTGCTCGTTCGGCAAAGGCATCCACACGGAAGGCCCATCCTGTTGAATTGAAATCACCAGCGATGACCTGTAGCGGCCATTGCTTTCTCTCTTCATCGATGATGCGCGATAGGGTTGCCAGTTGCCCTTGCTTCTCGGCAAGTGGCAGCGGCCAAGCCAGATGTACGCTATAGAGCCGGAAGGCACGCGCCCCTGCTGGATGAACCGTTGCTGCCAGAAGCTTGCCATGCATGGGGTTTCTCTGGGCTTGGGTGCCGATATTGTAGGATTTGATATCGGTGAGCTTGTGCTTTGAATAGATGGCAAGGGTGCAGATGCGCCATGACTGACAACGCGCCTGAAAGGGATAGGCCTTTTTCAGGTCTGGCTGATTACGGAAGCGCTTGGGCGCATATTCCTGCAATGCGGCAACATCGGGATTGACCGAGAGTATCGTATCGGCCAGAGCCTGCTTGTCGCGTGTGCCCATATAGATGTTAAAGCTCATAAGCTTCAGGGGCGTCACAGAACCGTTCTCGGACAGGGCGGCGTCAGCTTGGAAAAACGACTGCCTGTGTAAATATTCCGGTAGCAAAATGAGCGCTGAACAGCAGAGAATAAAGAGAACGAGCCAACGCCCGAAGCGCTTGAGAGCCAACAGGGTGCTCGGCCAGACAAAACTCATTGCCAGCGCAATGAGCCCAAGGGTCATGATGACGAGTTGAAAATGATTGATGACATCCAGAATCGGGACGAAAGCCCCCAATAGCGCAAGGGCAGAGATGATGGCTCCCGTGGCCAACCCTGCGAAAATGCAGATATCCAGAATTAATCTGATGCGCCTTGGCATGCGGCCCTCATGATTGTCGTGAATCACCCTCCCTAACTTTTAAGGGAAATCGTGGTTGTGGGTGAAAAACATCAAAAATGAGATTTAATCAAGGCACGTCCAACCCTCTGCACCCAAAACTTCCAGCGGCTTGAAGCGTGTCTTGTAAGACATCTTGGCAGACTCTGCCACCCAGTAGCCCAGATAGACATAGGAGAGGCCATTTTCGATGGCCTGCCGGATGTGGTCCAGAATGATGTAGGTGCCAAGGCTACGGCGATCCATATCTGGCGCAAAGAAGCTGTAGACCATGGATGTTGCATCATCCAGCACATCGGTAAGGGCAACAGCAATAAGCTCACCGTGAGCGCTGCCGGTGATTGCATGTCCCTCTACGCGGCGTCGATATTCGACGACAATCGTCTCTATGTGGGTCTCTTCTATCATGGCGATATAGTCCGCTTCGGTCATTTCCACCATGCCTCCATCATCATGGCGGGAGCGCAAATAGCGGTGGAACAGGGCATATTGTTCGGACGTTGCCAGAGCGGGTTTCACGATGCGAACGAGATCAGTGTTGCGCTTGAGGATCTTTCGCTGATTCTTTGAGAATTCGAATTGCGGCACCACAACGCGTACCGACTTGCAAGCATTGCAGTCCGCGCAAGCGGGGCGATAAGCGATTGTCTGACTTCTGCGAAAGCCGCCCACGGATAAAAGATCATTGAGATTCTTGGCTTCTGCGCCCACGAGATAGGTAAAAATCTTCCTCTCCTGCCTATTATCGAGATAGGGACAGTCTTGCGGGGAGGTCAGATAGAATTGCGGATTCTCTAAGGCGTGTCTTGTCATTTGTTGCAATGTTTCCTTGTGAGAATCCATCAAAACAGATTTGCCGCAACAAGAAAAGTACAACTGAGGTCTATAAAGGATTCACCTAAAGCCTCATAGTCCATAGTACCACGGAGCGATGAAGGTGAAACTTAGCCAGATGATGATCATGAGTGGGATTCCGGCCCACAGGAAATCCGCAAATCGATAGTGGCCAGGACCCATGACAAGCAAATTGGTCTGATAGCCGATAGGGGTAGCAAATGAGCAGTTTGCAGCCAGAATAACGCACACAACAAAGGGTTCGACTGGAAGGCCTGTCTGGTTGGCAATGGATATTGCGATGGGGGCAAACAGCACAGCCGTTGCATTGTTTGACAGGATATTCGTCAACACGGCAACGAGCAAAAACAGGCCTGAGAGCAACACCCAGCCGTCTTGACCCTGCATGGCATCGACGACCGCACCGGCGATGAATTTCGCCCCTCCCGTGTTCTGAAGTGCCACAGCGCTGGCGAGCGAAGACCCGACCAGCATATAGATTCTGCTATCAAGAGAGCGCACAGCCTGCCGCAGATTGAGGCACTTGAAGACGATCATACAGAAGGCGCCTGCGAGGGCCGCAGTGGCAATGGGCAGCAATCCTGAAGCGGTTGCGAAAGCTGTTGCCAGAAAAATGAGGATCGCACGGGGAGCGTAACGTCGGCGAGGCACATCGGTGCTGGAAAGCTCGATGAGCAACAGATCCTTGTTGAGCCGTAAGGCCTCCACGTCGTCACGGGCTCCGCCTACGAGCAATACATCGCCTGCTTCCAGGCGAATATCGCTCATGGCCATGCGAGGCATGCGAGAGCGCCTCTGAACGCCAAGCACGATACAGTTGGTTTTGGATCGGAACGAGGCTTGCGCGATGGTCTGACCGGACATGCGAGAGGCTGGTGGTACGATGACCTCTGCGAGCGTGACATCCGTCTTGGGCGAGATTTCCTTCAAACGCTGATTTTCGGCCACTTTCGCCATTTTGTGTCCACCCTTAAGGGCGGTCGTCAGGGCCTGACGGGTTGCTGCCACGACAACCGTGTCTCCCGCCTGCAGGGTGACATTGTCAAAAGGGGGCAAATGGGGCGTCTCGCCCCGCTGCACGAGCCTGACGGTCATGTCCTTGAGATCGGGGAACATGCCCGCAACGGCCTTTTTGCCGACCAGTGCATCGCCTTCGCTCAAGGGGATCTGGGCAATGAATTGCTTGCCGGTCGTCTGGCTGAGTTGATCTGCCATGCTCTTGCGATTTTGCAGGATTTTCGGCATCACCAACAGCGCATAAATGGCACCGATGCTCGATACCATAAGCCCGATTTCGGTAAAGTCGAAGAAATTGAGATCAAGCACACCCGCCTTACGGGCTGCATCAGCGACAAGAAGGTTGGTCGATGAGCCGATAAGCGTTGTCATGCCCCCTAGAATGGAGATGAAGGACAAGGGCATAAGCACTTTGGAAGACGACAGGCGCAAGTTGCCAGCCACAACGGTCATGATTGGAATGAACATCACAACCACTGGCGTGTTATTGATAAAGGCGCTGATGAAAGCAGCCGAAATATAGACACCGACAAAGGCTATATATCGATGCCTCTTGGCTAGCTTGGTAATATGTTGAGCCGGTTTATCCAGAGCGTCCGTCTGAAACAGTCCTTGACCGATAATGAGAAGAGCAAGGACGGCAATGAGCGCCGGGTTGGCAAACCCCGCAAGCAGGTCGTCAAGGGAAACCAGATCGGATGCTTCGCTGGTTGCGGGCAACCCGACAAATACCAGCATCAGAAGCAACAATGAGCCTAAAGCTGTAATTTCAATCGAAAAATATTCGAGACTGTAGGAAACAATGGAGAAAAGAATAACGGCAAACGTGAGCCACATTTGCACTTCAGCAGTTAGGTACATAAGTAAGACAGTCCTTACCAGCCTGACAAAGAGCGCAGACGGTGTCTCCCAAGAAAACGCATGACCAAATAAATTATAGATTTGGAAGGCCCCAAAACAACCTTCAGGGCATAAGAAAATCAGATTATTGATCTATTTGCAAAGGCAATCTGCTGATATCCGTATGGAATTAGACACAAAACCCACTGACGAGCCTAAAAGCTTGCATCAAAATGCAAATGCCCGCAAAAAGCGGGCACTTGAAACAAAACAAATCATGAAAACGGCAATTTAATGCAAGGATTCCAGATCGCGCAGGGCATCGCGGTCCATGATCATGGTGCCGAGAATCATGTCGTGCAACAGTTGCTTGCGGCGAGTGAAAAGGCCCACGAGAATGATCAAGGGCGTCAGGATTGTGTTGCCAAACCAGAATAGCAGACTGTGCATGATGGCCAGCAGCGCATAGGGCTTGGCACCATGCCACAGCCGCATCTCAAGCCCCATCACACGCATGCCCGGCGTTGCGGCTTTATAGCCTCCCAGTGTCAAACCGATATAAGGCAAGGCCACTATGGGAAGCAGTGCCGCATAGAGCAGCCAACCAAGCCCGAAGGTGATAACGCCCACCACGGCAATAACCAGCGATGCCGCTATCATCAGAAGCATGATCAGGAAAGAGTCGATGATAAAGGCCAGAATGCGGCGGGAGAGAATGCCATCAAATAGAGCTGGATGGATGTCCGGGTTGAATGCATTCCTGCGTTCCGCATTTGGATCATAAGCCACATTGGCGTTGTTCATCGAAAAGAGGATCCTTTCTGGTCCTGTCGTTTGCCCGCATTGGGCGGGGCGCACAATTGATATAGATGAAGTGCGTATCTTGAGAGGACTTTTCAAGGATATTTCGGCTTCAAGGGAGAAAATATAGTGAAAAACGGCTCTTGAAAATCGAACCTCAGTGACCGGGTAAGAAAATCAGAGGCTAATTGACCGCTGCTTATTGAATCGGTGGGTGAATATTTAAAATTGTCGTATGGATATTTCCCCAAAAACTCTGCCCGATACAGAACCAAATAAAAGCGGGCATATCATGCTCGTTGATATACCCGCTTTGTTTGTCATTCATCTGGAAGTCAGGATGCTGCTCGCAAGGAGCCATTCTTTTCCAGTGTCGCCACAAGTCGTGAAATGCTGTCAATGACGTCGGCGCTGGCTTTTTCCAGTTCGCGCAAAAGGCCGAAGCCTTCATCCTTGTTGTCCTCAGCACAGGCCTTGACGATTTGGATCGCCACATCATGAACTTTTTTATGTGGGGCCTCCAGGGCGGTGAAGGCCGGGAGCCGCCGGATTTCCGGATCATTGATGCCGTCATACCATTGCCCCAAACGGCAGCCGTGGTGATCGGCCAATTTCGCCGTTTTGGCATTTTCACGACCGGTGAGGATATTGACGATGCGTTTGGTGAACAGCACATGATCGATTTTGGCCATTTCGCAAAGCGATAATGCATCACCATCCTGGAACAGGGTGCTGGCATTCTCGGCGAAATGGTCGTTGCTGTTCTGGAGCGTGTCCGACATGCCGATGAGCATTTTTTCATTTTCGGCATTGAGTTCGGCCACGCCTGAGACCGATTCAGAAATCTCCTGCGTTGCAACGGTCTGCTGCTGGATAATCTGGGAGACTTCCTGCATGTTGCGGTTGACTTCGCCAACTTGCGAACCGATTTGCTCCATTAGCTGGTTCGCACCTTGAATGGCGTTTTCACCATCGCCGATTGCTTCTCGAGAGGTTGAAACGGCCGTTTGAATGGTGCGCATGCCACCACTGAGCGCGTTGATACGGTTTGTTATGTCTTCCGTTGCCTTGGTCGTTTGTCCTGCTAGCGCCTTGACCTCGTTGGCAACCACGGCAAAGCCTTTGCCCGCTTCGCCCGCTCGTGCGGCTTCTATTGTGGCGTTGAGCGCCAGCAGATTGGTCTGGTTGGCGATCTTGTCGATGACTGTAAGAAATGAGCCGATCTGTTCAGACGCTTGAACAAGATCATTGAGGCTTGTTTCCGTTTGCGATGAAGCCGTAGCTATGTTGGTCATGGCAGAGGACACGGCTTGCATGGTTGCAAGGCCCTGAGTGACCGTTTGATGGGTCTCTTTGGCACCATCTGCCGTTAGATCCGATGTTTCGGAGATTTGGCCGATTGAACCTGCCAACTCGGAGACTGCAGCCGAAATGGCCTGTACATTGCTCGTCGCGGTGTGGGTGTTGCGCGTAAGAATGGCCATGTCAGCGCAGATTTCATTGATTTCGACCGCAGCATTGGATAGCGCGCGCAAGTTGCCCTGATGGCAGGCGCTGTCTCCCTGAGAGGCAAAGCTCTCCGCTCCTCCAAGAGCAGATAAGGTGCCTATCATATCGGAGAAGACGAGAGCGATAACATTTTGCATCTCACCAATCTGTGCTTTGCTGCCGCCTCGATGGGATTTGGTGACCAAAGACACCAACTCAAGGAGTGATCTGGCATAGAGAGCCATAACAGCATGTGCGCTTGCGCCTGATGCCTTGAGTGCCGCTCCGTTTTCTTTTGCGTTGCGTACAATCTCATTGGGGCTGGAAGCCTTCA
This sequence comes from uncultured Cohaesibacter sp., assembly GCF_963678225.1. Taxonomy (NCBI): domain Bacteria; kingdom Pseudomonadati; phylum Pseudomonadota; class Alphaproteobacteria; order Hyphomicrobiales; family Cohaesibacteraceae; genus Cohaesibacter; species uncultured Cohaesibacter sp. The sequence continues at coordinate 3,435,896 of NZ_OY782764.1, forward strand.
GCATTCTGGCAAGGTGCGAGGGATGGCCCAACGTTGCCGTTGTCTGGCTCCCTGTTGAAGATTGGAACATGCGGGCCAAATCCGTTTGCTGGTCAATGCAAGAACGAATTGTCTTGGCCACAGAAGGAAGGTCTTTCTCCAGCTTCGGGGAAACCGCTTGAATGCCTTTGGTGGCGGTTCCTGCGGAGATAAAGGAGAAGGTTTGTTCCAGCTCTGAAAGGTTGTTTTGTTGGCTATGCTGCGACATCGGTCTCAAGGTTCTTCTTGTTAAAAGGACACATGAGAAAATTATCAATGCAGATGCACTTGAAAATGGTTAACGAAATAATTCAAGGCGCCAAAAATACCCGTAATCACAAGAAAAATTTCTGCATCTTCTAGTAAAATTACCTGTTTTTACGAGAAAATTTTAGTCAGAAATGTCCGGTTTGTTGAGATATTCCACACTGTGTCCTGCTGATTCGATGGCCATAATGATCTCATTTGCGTGAGCTGCGTCTCTGGTTTCTATGGTAATATCGATGGAGGCTCCCTTGACTGGAACATTCAGGAATGTGCGGTGATGATCGACCTCCAGAATATTGCCGCCAAGGTCTCCGATGATCCTTGAAAGCTCGGCGAGAATACCCGGGCGATCAGGGATGGTGATCCGAAGGCCAACGATTTGCTGCTTTCTTCCAAGCTGGCGCACGATAATTGAGGACAGCAGGCGAGGGTCGATATTGCCGCCTCCCAGAACCAAACCGACTTTCTTATCCTTGAAACGGGCCGGCTCGGCGATCACGGCTGCCAATGGCACCGCTCCGGCACCTTCTGCCATCGTCTTGAGATAGGTTGCATAGGCATTGATCGCCCGCTCGATATCGCGTTCTGTTACCAATATAATGTCGTCCAGAATCTCTGAGGCGATTTCAGCGGTCAATTTGCCAGCTTTTTTGACGGCGATACCCTCGGCCAAAGACTGCCCCCCGCAGAACAGGTCCTTGTGCTTGAGCTCATTATACATGGTTGGGTAGAGTTCACTCTCAACCCCGATCACTTCGATCTGCGGGTTGATGCTCTTGGCGGCGATGGCTATGCCGGAAATCATGCCACCTCCGCCGATGGGCACGATCAGTGTTTCAAGATCGGGCACATCGGCGAGCATTTCCAGCGCGATTGTGCCCTGTCCGGCGATGATCTTATAGTCATCATAAGGGTGAACGAAGGTCAGACCTCTGTTCTTGGCAAGGCGCATGGCCGCATCGCCGGCCTCGGCGACTGTTTCGCCCTCCAGAATAACCTCTGCACCAAAGCCCTTGGTTGCTGCGACTTTCACGAAGGGTGTAAATTCCGGCATAACGATGAGGGAAGGAATACCCAGTCTCGTCGCATGAAGTGCCACAGCTTGTGCATGGTTGCCTGCGGACATGGCGATGACACCGTGTTTGCGCTCTTCATCACTCAGAGATAGTAGCTTGTTAAGTGCGCCTCGTTCCTTGAAGGCGTTGGTCACCTGCATATTGTCATATTTGACGTAGATGTTTGCGCCCAGAATATCGGAAAGCTGTTTGGCGGGGAGCGTCGGTGTGCGAAGAACTGCGCCCTTAATCTTGTCAGCAGCCTGCATGATGTCCGAGAGAGTGGGGCGGGTTGAGGCAGAAGAACGATCAGACATCACATAGGCTCGCTTTGGTAGGAAAAGGTTCAGAGACAATGCCTTAACATTGCCACGCATTCAAATGATTTTGAGCCACTTAAAGCGAAGGTGGTATCCGGGTTGGAAAAACCGAGCGGGATGAATACCGGCGGTTGTCGATCCTTGCCCTTTTTTCCGTTGATGAAGGGATAAAGAACTGTTTTGACCATATCCCGTGCGCTAGTTTCAAACGAAAGCTGGTAGCGCGAGGAAGAACGCTAAAACCATGATCTTCTTTCTGCTAAAAGCGCAATAGAGAATGCGAATAGCGAAGGAACGGCCGCGTGTCAGAAATTGTCTATCAAACATTAGGCGCTGAAAAGCTGAGTGAAACCCTTGATGATTTGGCAACCATCCTGCATGGATGCGTGCAAAATGGGGCCAGTGTCAGTTTTATTCATCCTTTCAGCAAGGAAGATGCGCGTCGCTTCTGGCTTGAAGATGTCTTTCCCAAGGTTGAAAAGGGGGAAACCATTTTGTTGGTCGCGCGAGCTGATGAACGCCTAGTCGGCACCGTCCAACTGCAAGCGAAGTTGCCACCCAATCAGGCTCATCGATGCGAAGTGGCCAAGCTGTTGGTGCATCCTGACTATCGCAAACGGGGTATTGCCACGACATTGATGGAAAATCTCGAGCTGGAAGCAAGAGCCTTGGGCAAGAGTCTTATCACGCTCGACACCCGCTCGGGTGATCAGGCTGAACCGCTCTATATTCTTCTTGATTACAAGATCGCCGGACGGATTCCCAACTTTGCCAGAGCGGCCGATTGTGATCGTCTGGATTCTACGACCTATATGTATAAGATTCTCGACCAGACCGACCTGTAGGGCCGGTCTGAAATGAGAATAATCGGGGCAGAACTCAGCCCTTGAGTGCTTCGGCAATCGTCGGTGCGAAATAGGTCAGAATGCCGTCTGCGCCTGCGCGTTTGAATGCCAGCAGGCTTTCCCACATGACGCGCTCCTGATCAAGCCAGCCATTTTGGCCTGCCGCGCAGAGCATCGCATATTCGCCTGATACCTGATAGGCGAAGGTCGGCATGGAGAATTCGTCTTTCAAACGACGTAGAACATCCAGATATGGCATGCCGGGTTTGACCATCAGCATGTCGGCGCCTTCGTTGATATCCAGTTGGGCTTCCATGAGAGCCTCATCCGTGTTGGAAGGATCCATCTGATAAGTCTGTTTGTCGCCTTTCAGGGTCGAATTGGCCCCGACTGCCTCACGGAACGGGCCATAGAAGGCCGAGGCATATTTGGCCGTGTAGGCCATGATCTGCGTATCGGTGAAGCCCTGCTGGTCCAGTACGGCACGAATGGCGCCGATCCGGCCATCCATCATGTCCGAAGGACCGATGATGTCTGAGCCAGCTTCTGCCTGCACGAGAGCTTGTCTTGTCAACTGCTCCACGGTTTCGTCATTGAGGATGATTCCATCGAGTAGCAAACCATCATGACCATGGCTTGTGTAAGGGTCGAGCGCCACATCCGTCATCAGCCCCACTTCTGGTACTTCCTTCTTGATGGCCCTGAGCGCACGGCAGATGAGGTTGTTCTCGTTGAGGGCTTCGCTGCCCTCATCATCGCGCAAATCCGGATTTGTATAGGGGAAAAGGGCAATAACGGGAATGCCGAGCGTTGCGGCCTTTTCAGCAGCCCGCACTGCGTTATCGATACTCAAGCGGTCAACGCCGGGCATTGCACCGATTGGTTGGGTTTCATTCTCGCCATCCATCACAAAAATTGGCCAGATCAGGTCGTTAACAGTCAGGGCATTTTCGCGGATCAGGCGGCGGGACCAGTCGCTACGACGATTCCTGCGCATCCGACGCCCCCCTGTGATGCTGCCGACATCGGTCATGGAGGAGAGTGGTGTGTCCATGGTGGGTTTGGAAGAGCTTGTCATAACGCTATAGGTCCTTGAAATTTGGTCAGCCCGTTGCGCTCCCTTTCAGTCAAGGCGCTGCAAACTGAAGGCTGTCTTGGGAAAGTCGTGCCCAATGCTAATCAACTTGCGGGCAGAACAAAACTGACCAATTGGTAATGATGGCAGGCCTGTTGAAACCATGCGCCATGCAGGAACAACATCTAGCTCGATTCATTGTCTGACTTGATCGCATCCGGTGTAGGCTATATTGAAAAGTAAGTGAAAATCGGATCAAACAATGAAGAAGAGCGCTGAGCGCGCAGGATAAGATCATGGATGACATGCTATTTGAGAAACGCGGATGCGTAGGGCTTGTTACCCTCAATAGGGCAAAAGCGCTCAATGCCCTGACTATAAACATGATCAACGCGCTTTCGGCACAACTCAAGCATTGGGAGAGTGATGATACCGTCAAGGCCGTCATTCTCATGTCCGCAAGTGAGCGTGCTTTTTCCGCAGGGGCTGATATTCGTTTCGTCTATAATAGCCGCGCAAACCCGCCTTACGATTTCTTCCGTGTTGAATATCTGATGAATTGCGCGATGTTCCGCTATCCAAAGCCCTATATTTCACTGGTTGATGGCATTGTTATGGGGGGAGGCGTCGGTCTGTCTTTCCATGGACGCTATATTGCGGCTGGCAGTAAGACCCTCTTTGCCATGCCCGAAACAGGAATCGGCTTTTTTCCCGATGTCGGCGGGTCATATTTCCTGCCTCGGATGCCGCGGCATGTCGGCCTATATTGCGGCATGACAGGAGCGCGACTTGGGCAGGCGGACTGCCTGAAATTCGGTTTGGTAACGCACGCAGTTGAACCAGATCATTTTCCCGCGGTTCTGGATGCGATTTCCAATGGTGCCAAGCCGGAAAACTGTTTGGCTAAATATTCTGAAGAGGCAAAAGGTGAGGGGCTTGAGGAAGAGAAGCTGAGCGTGATTGAAAATGCGTTTTCTGGCAGATCGGTCTCTGAGATCAGAGCAAACCTTAAAGCCGATCCGCATCCGTTTGCAAAAGAGACGCTTGACCTTATGTTCTCGCGCTCTCCCATGTCTGTGCATGTCGCCTTTGAACAAATGCGCCGCGGAGCAACATTGAGGTTTGAAGACTGCATGGCAATGGAATATCGAATCCTTGAGCGTATTCTCAACGACAATGACTTTTATGAGGGCGTGAGGGCCACGATCGTCGATAAGGATGGGGCTCCCAGGTGGAATCCCGTTTCCTTTGATGATGTTTCAGAGGAAAAGGTGCAGGCCTATTTCTTGCCTCTTGATCCGGATCGCGAATTGTTCAATGGCTCATAAGAGCCTATGATTTGACTATCTTACCCAACAGTGCTCGCGCTATAAGACATCAAGGGTAGACACCATTCTCGCGGGGCGATCATGTTCCCGCATATGCAAAGACTGAATAGAAACTGCCATGACGCTCAGACTGACCGATGTTTCCCCGAAATACTGGGGTGAGAATTTGCCCTATTGGCTGATTGTTCTGGCGCGTGTCGGGAGCATCGCCCTGATGTTGAGCGGCTTGTTCTATTGGGTCGATATTCTTGGGGTGTTTGGGGAGAGCGGACTTCAGCGCGGAATTTGGCTCGCTCCCGTTGGTCGGGTCATTCTGGCCTGCTCCTTCCTCATCGCGTCTGTCGGTGTGTGGCAGTTGGCATTCTGGGGTGTTGTCATGTGGGTGCTGAGCGCGGTAACCCAGGCTCTGGCCATCCTGCTGGTTGAGGACTTTACCCTATATTCCGGCTTTATTACCATTGCGCATACTATCGGATTGATTGCGCTATCCATTTGTTGTGGCTGGCTTGTCTATCGCTCTTCAAAGCAGCAGGAAATCTGAATCCATTTCCATCATTCATTCATTCTTTCGGGGCTGAGTAAATTTGCCCAGCAAGAGAGGCGTGCGCGCTTTTCCTGGAGGACTGCGGTTTGTTGGGAATAACTTGATAAGAAGTGAGCGGTTTCAGAAAGGTTTTGTTAGTGTCTTTGTAAATAGATAATGAAGAAATGTCGTATTCCGATGTTTTGAAGTGTTTTTAGATGTCTATGTGAAGTAAATATACGCAAGAAGCAGAGTGTTTAATCAAATTGATAACCTGTTATTTACCACGGATGCAGAACTCGACGCAAATTATGTAGAATTAGCGCGATTAGGGCTTTGTTAAGGCTGTTGCTTAAGCAGATTTTATTTAGCGACGGCTACTGTGAGTTCAAAGGCGGGCAAACCGCCGCTCAAGTTAAAACAAAAACGAGGCTCAAACACATGATTACGTCACAACGCGCAGTGGAAACAGTTAGTGAAGCTGAGGGCGACGTAGAGCTTAAACCACTCTACATGGACGCACTCAGGCTCGTAGAGCGCCTGCACCGCAGACTCCTGGATGTTATCAAGGATGAATTCGAACGTCGCGGCAGAACCGATGTTAACAGCGTGCAAGCTTTGCTTTTGTTCAATATCGGCGATTCAGAAGTGACGGCCGGTGAGCTGCGCTCTCGCGGCTACTATCAGGGGTCAAACGTCTCCTACAACCTGAAAAAACTGGTTGATATGGGATATGTAAATCACGAACGCTCCCGCGTTGACCGCCGCTCTGTCCGTATCTCCCTATCGGATAAAGGGTTGGAAGTGCGTCAGATAGTGAGCGAGCTTTATGAACGTCACATCGCAACGATCGAGCAGGTCGGTGGAATTGCTACGGAAGACTTTGCTCTTCTGAACAAATCCCTACAGCGTCTGGAACGCTTCTGGACTGACCAGATCCTCTATCGTCTCTAACGGATTTGCCCTGCCATGTCGTCCCGCAAAGAAACGGCAGAAGAGGGCAACTGCAGTGAGCCTTGAGTGCACTGTTCCTACTGAAACGATGGCCAAAGCGAGCGCAAGCGACATATCCTGCTCGTTTCAATGATGTTCATAATCTGACCAGTATCAGTTTCCCTCGCAAGGCTTGTCCTTGCGAGGTTTTTTAGTTTGTCCGGTCTGGTATTCCTGCAACAGTTTTCAAAAACGTGATCATGACATCCAGAATTTGCCACATTCTGTTGCCAATTGCTTTTTGGTTGCCGAAAAGTATTCATTAAGAATGCGGTAATAAGTGTTCAGCAAAGCTCTTTAGGGTCTTCAAACATGCGAGTCAGGGTTCTAGACTGTTCGCAATTGGGAAAATATTCCTGTTTGATGTGATTCTGAGCAGCCCAACCTATTCGGGCACCGATATAATTGAATATGTGATACAACCTGTTGGCACAGGTGGATTCTGCGAAAAGAATGGCGAAAGTGACCATGACAAATTCAAAACCGGGATATAGTGAAATCGTGACTAAGCAAAAGATGAATCGCCGTACATTCCTGACTTCCGGGTCTCAAATGGTGGCGGGTTTTGCGACAGCCCTTTCAACCCCGGCTTTTGCACAAGCGGTAAACCCGATCGATGAGGTGCTCAATCAAAGCCCGGTCGAATGGGGGGACCGTTTTGATACTCCGGGCCAGACGGTTGCGGCTGTCCGTACCGCTGAGCCAACCCTTTCGCCATCAACCGTCTCTAACATTGAAAATGCGATGCAGATCTATTACGGCATCGTACAGCGAGGCGGTTGGCCGATTGTTCCTGATGATCAGGTGCTGCGCCTCGGCCATAAATCGCCCGCAGTGGTTATCCTGCGTGAACGTCTGGGGATGTCCGGTGATCTGATGCAGAATATCGGTGTCAACGATGTTTTTGACTCCTATGTTGATGCTGCTGTGCGCCGCTTCCAGTCGCGTCATGGCATTCATCCCGATGGTGTCATTGGCAAGGAAACCTTCGCGGCCATGAATGTGCCGGTGCAGGTGCGTTTGCGCCAGCTTGAAACCAACCTCGTGCGTGTGCGTTCGATGTCAGGTTTTCTTGGCAAGCGCTATGTTATGGTCAATATTCCGGCTGCTGAGATTGAAACTGTCGAAGATGGTCAGGTTCACTCCCGTCATACGGCGGTTGTTGGCAAGATTGATCGCCAGACACCGGTTCTCAAAAGCACGATTCATGAAATCAATTTCAACCCCTATTGGCATGTTCCGGCAAGCATCATCCGCAAGGATTTGATCCCTAAAATGCTGAAGGATCCCAATTATTTGCGGGATAACAAGATCCATATTCGCGATCTGAAGAACAATGTCGAGCTGGATGCCTCTCAGGTGGACTGGACGACTGACGAAGCGCTGAACTACCAGTTCCGTCAGGAGCCGGGCGCCAAAAACTCGATGGGCTCGATCAAGATCAACTTCCACAACAAATATGCGGTTTACCTGCATGACACGCCATCAAAAACCCTGTTTGGCAACAGCTATAGGTTCCATTCTTCGGGCTGCGTGCGTGTTCAGAATGTGCGTGAATTTGTTGTCTGGGTTCTTGAAGACACCCCGGGTTGGGATCGTTTTGCCATTGATGAGGTGATCCGTTCAGGCGAACGTGAAGATGTGTCGGTCCGCGGTAAGGTTCCGATTTACATGACCTACATCACGGCTTGGGCAACCAGCGAAGGCATGGTTCATTTCCGTGAGGACATTTATGATCGCGACGGTCTTACCGCCATGGCGCCGGCCAGCACTCCTGTTCAGGGATAAAACTTCATGAGCCAGCCCAGACCCGGTGAAATCTATATCGAATTTACGGCAATAGGACAGCAGGTGAAGGCTGTGGCTGTCGATGCCGCGACGGGTGTCGAGGTGAGTGTTTTCGGTCCGACCAGCGTTTCAAAACAGGACCTGCAGAACCTGGCGGTCAGAAAGCTGAAGCGCAGGCTCGAGCAGCTGGGCAAAGGGTGAGGGGCGTTCTTGCCCCTTGAGCGCGCAATTCATTTCAAGATCTACATGTAAGAGCCGCAAATCCGTCTTGGGTTTGGCTGTGGAGTGTGCTAAATCCACGAAACAAAGACTATGGTGGCGCAATTTGGTGTACATGGTGTTGCCGAAATGCGCACAATGTTGTGGCCTTCAGTCAATTATTAAAGGCAGACTCAAAGGGGCATTTGTGATAGCCAATTGCCTCTAGTTCTGATCTATGATCGCCCAACAAACGCGAAGGGGTATTGTTCCATGTCAGCAAACGAAGGTGCCAATTCGGGAGCGATTTTCCCAGAATTCTTCACCCGCGATCTCGAAAGTTCCGACCCGGCAGTTGCCGCTGCGATTGACAGCGAGCTTGGTCGTCAAAAACACGAGATCGAACTGATCGCTTCTGAGAATATCGTGTCCAAAGCAGTTCTGCAGGCGCAGGGCTCTGTTATGACAAACAAATATGCAGAAGGCTATTCGGGTCGTCGTTACTATGGCGGTTGCCAGCATGTTGACGTGGCTGAAAACCTTGCAATCGAACGTGTAACCAAACTGTTTAGCTGTGAGTTCGCCAACGTACAGCCCAATTCTGGTTCTCAGGCCAACCAGGCTGCCTTTATGGCGCTTATCAAGCCGGGTGACACCATCCTGGGCATGAGCCTTGATGCCGGTGGTCACCTGACCCATGGTGCCAAGCCGAACCAGTCTGGTAAATGGTTCAATTCTATTCAGTATGGCGTACGCAAGCAGGACGGTCGTATCGACTTTGACCAGATCGAAGAACTGGCAAAAGAGCATCAGCCAAAACTGATCATCGCCGGTGGGTCTGCCTATAGCCGCGAATTCGACTTCAAGAAATTCCGCGAAATAGCTGATTCCGTTGGCGCATATCTCATGGTGGACATGGCCCACTTTGCCGGTCTGGTCGCAGCTGGCTTGCACGAGCATCCGTTCCCGCATGCTGATATCGTAACCTCCACGACCCATAAAACCCTGCGCGGTCCGCGCGGTGGCCTGATCCTGACCAACGATGCCGACATCGCCAAGAAGGTCAATTCAGCTGTCTTCCCGGGTTTGCAGGGTGGTCCCTTGATGCATGTGATTGCTGCTAAGGCCGTTGCCTTTGGTGAAGCGCTCACCGATGACTTCAAGGTCTATGCAAAGGCTGTCAAAGATAATGCGCAGGCTCTTGCCGACACCCTTTATGAAGGTGGCGTTGAACTGGCTGCGGGTGGCACGGATAACCATCTGCTGCTCGTTGACCTGCGTCCAAAGGGGCTGACCGGTAAGGTTGTTGAAGCCGCTCTTGGCCGTGCCTATATCACCTGTAACAAGAATGGTGTGCCGTTTGATCCGGAAAAACCGGCAATTACCTCCGGTATCCGTCTTGGTACACCTGCTGGTACATCCCGTGGCTTCGGCACCGAGGAGTTCAAGGAAATCGGTAAATTGATTATCGAAGTGCTTGACGGTCTCGTTGCAAATGGGGAAGAAGGCAATAGCGCCGTAGAATCGGCTGTGAAGGAAAAGGTCATCGCTCTGACCGATCGCTTCCCGATCTACCCTGACCTTTGATCATGTCGGCAGGGCAGTCAGGAAAGCCATTGGCTGCCCGCCGTGATCCCATGAATGAATTGTGAGGTCGAGATATGAAATGTCCCTATTGCGGTTATGAAGATACCCAAGTCAAGGATTCTCGTCCTACAGAAGACAATACGGCGATCCGCCGTCGGCGCTTTTGCGCAGGCTGCGGCGGACGCTTCACCACCTTTGAGCGTATCCAACTTCGTGAACTGTCTGTTGTCAAACGCACGGGGCGTAAAGTGCCCTTTGACCGTGACAAGCTGATGCGCTCTGTTCAGGTTTCTCTGCGCAAACGTCCGGTCGAAGACGAAAAAGTCGAGCGCATGGTCTCTGGCATCGTACGGCAGTTGGAAAGCGCAGGCGATGCAGAAGTTCCTGCAGAACATATCGGAAATCTGGTGATGGTAGGCCTGAAGGGACTGGATGAAATCGCTTATATTCGCTTTGCTTCCGTCTATAAGAATTTCCGTGAAGCAAAAGACTTTTCCGATATGCTGACCGAAATGTCGTCCGCTCGCCCCGAGGATGATGATCTCTCCGAGTAGCAAAATATCGGGATGATGCGGTCTGGATCGTTTGTGCCACCTCAAACCGATCGGCCTTGTATGCACACACTCTCGCGCACTTTCTCTGATGAACAACTCATGGATCTGGCTTTGCGTCTCGGGCGACGATGTGCCGGATTAACTGCTGAAAATCCTGCTGTGGGTTGTGTGATTGCCCACAATATTTCCGGTCGCGTGGAAATCGTCGGGCGCGGATGGACGCAAGAAGGGGGGCGCCCACATGCCGAGCGCGTGGCTTTGGCTGAAGCTGGACCCCTTGCGCGCGAAGCAACGGCTTATGTCACTCTGGAGCCATGCTCTCACACCGGAAAATCCAGTCCATGCGCCGATGCCTTGATTGAAGCCGGTATCGCACGAGTTGTCTGCGCGCATCCGGATCCGGATAGACGTGTAGCCGGTCGCGGCTTTGAGAAACTCCGCAGTGCAGGCATCGCTGTCGATGTTGGGCTCATGCAGGAAAGGGCGCATCGCGACCTTGGTGGTTTTCTCTCGCGCACAGTTCGCTACAGGCCATGGCTGCAGGCCAAAATGGCATTTTCTCCAGATGGCATGATCGGCATCGAGGGGCAGGGGAACTATCCTGTTACAGGTGCCTTAGCCAAATCCCGTACCTACGCCTTGCGCGCGCAGGCCGATGCAATATTGGTTGGCTGCGATACCGTGCTGATTGACAATCCTGCTTTAACGGTGCGCTTGCCGGGGCTGGAGGCGCGGTCGCCCGTGCGCGTCGTTCTGGATAGCAAGGGACGTATGCCTCTTGAAACAATCCTTGTGCAGACCGCCGAAAATACACCGGTGTGGATCGTGACGACCGAGCAAATGCCTAGGGACAAAGCAAACGCGCTCAAGGAAAAGGGCTGTGATATTCTCCGGGTCGATGCAACGCCAGAGGGCCATGTCAACCTGAAGCTAGCCCTTGAAGCCATGGCAGAGCGTGGCATCAATACGGTTTTTGCAGAATGCGGCGCAAAACTCGCTGATGAAATGCTAAAGGCCGGGCTCGTGGATGAGTTTTTCCTCTATCAAGGGGCTGAACAGATCGGGCCGAACGGCCTTGTAGCATTGGATGGCTCGCCGGAAAAAGCTCTGTTTTCAGCCGGTTTCATTCTGGAAGAGAATTGCAATATGGGGCAGGATAAGCTGAAGAGATTTGTCCGCCCACAAAGTTTAGACGCTTTATACGGAGATTAGCAGCTATGTTTACCGGCATTATCACGGACGTTGGCGAAGTGCTGAAGCAGGAGGCGATTCCTGCGGGACAGAGAGTGAGAATTGCGACTCATTTCGACCCAGAAACAATTGCGTTGGGCGCGTCCATCGCCTGTAATGGCGTATGCCACACCGTCGTCGAAGCAGGCACTCTGGATGAAGTTCGCAATTATTTTACAGTCGAGTCCGCTCGTGAAACCCTTGATCTGACCAATGCGTCCAGTTGGACAGAAGGGGCTGCGATCAATTTGGAGCGATCACTTAAAATGGGAGACGAACTGGGCGGTCATCTTGTGCTCGGTCATGTTGATGGTGTGGCTGAAGTCGTGGAGCGAGAAGATCATCCAGACAGTGTTTTTTTCAAGCTCAGGGCACCGGGGCAGTTAGCGCGCTTTATTCCGCCCAAAGGATCCGTGTGCCTAGATGGAACCTCCCTGACCGTGAATGATGTGGAAGGGGATGACTTCACAATCTTCCTCATACCGCACACGCTTTCCAACACCGCATGGAAAGAGAAAACGGTTGGTGGCAAGATCAATCTTGAGGTGGATATGATGGCTCGTTATGTCGCACGACTGAATGAATATACGCCATCATAGAATTCTGATATTAGATAGCTGAGTCTAATAGGGGAGCCTGTCGAGGGCTCCCTTCTCGCCACATAAAGGAAACAATCATGGTCGAGAAAATCAGCATCACCACACAAATTCTCTTTTCCGATCCGCTGCCTGAAGCCGTTGATGTCGCCATCATCGGGGCCGGCGTCGTGGGTATCTTTGCAGCCCTGTATCTCGCGCGTGCCGGCAAGAAGGTGTGCGTCCTTGAGAAGGGGCGTATATCGGGCGAGCAGTCTTCCCGTAACTGGGGCTGGATACGTCAGCATGAGCGCGATGAGGCCGAAGTGCCGATCGCAATGGAGGCCCTGCGGCTCTGGAAAGACGCCGATGCTGAGGTGGATGGCGCAACCGGTTTTGTTACCTCCCCGATCAACTATCTTGCTTCCAGTCAGGATGAGTTGAAGGGACTGGAGGACTGGATGGCCATTGCCGAGAAGTATGGGGTAAATTCCGTGCGTCTCAGCAGCAAAGAGGTTTCCAATATCTTTGGCGGTGTTTCCAATAATCAGTGGGTCGGCGGCACTTCTACGCTTGATGACGCCCGCGCTGAGCCATGGGAAGCCATACCGGCTATCGCCAAATTGGTCCATCAGGAAGGCGTAACCATCATCGAGAATTGCGCCGCGCGTTCGCTTGAGATTGAGGCGGGGCGCGTGACCGGATTGCATACCGAGCAGGGCCTTGTGAAATGTGATCATGTTGTGCTGGCCGCTGGCGCGTGGTCTTTGCTGTTTGCGCGCAATCATGGGGTGAGCTTTCCGCAGCTTTCGGTGAGTCTCACGGCCATGCAAACAGCGCCGATGCCCAACTTCACCGAACATAACAGTGCCGATGAAGATTTCGCCCTGCGCCGCCGCAAGGATGGCGGTTATACGCTAGCTGTATGTGATGGCAATGATTTCTTTATTGGTCCGGACGCCTTTAGGAATTTCTTCAAATATATTCCGCTTCTAAAGGAAAGCTGGGACCATACATTCCTCAACCCTTGGGCGCCGAAGGGGTTCCCCGACGCATGGACTACCAAGCGGACTTGGTCAGCAGACCAGCAGACTCCGTTTGAGAAGTGTCGTGTGTTGGAGCCTCAACCCAACATGAAATACGTCCAACGGGCCGTTTATGCCTTTGAAAATCGCTTTCCGGGTGTCGGGTCACCCCAGATCATTGATGCTTGGGCAGGGATGGTCGATGCGCTGCCGGATGTCGTGCCTTTGATCGATACGATCGATAAGCTACCTGGCCTTGTGATTGCGACGGGGTTCAGCGGCCACGGGTTCGGATTCGGGCCGGGCGCGGCGATGATCGTCAAGAATCTGGTGCTGGGCAACAAGCCAGCCCACGATATCACACGCTTCAGGTTTGAGCGATTCACAGATGGCTCGCCGATGGTTCTTGGACCTGCGCTTTAGCGCTGGGCCTGCCATGTCTGCCTGTTGGATTTCAGCCTTTTCAGCAATTATCGGAAAAATTTAGAGGTCAATACGATATAGGCTTGACGTATGATGCGTCTGGTCCGATGTTGGCCGGTGAATTTTACACAAAATGCTGGACAACAGTGAGCGGACATGGTTTGACAGGCAACCCTTCGGCTTATGCCGCCCCATGTCTCAAGACTTCGGATGGAAATCATGACTAAGGAAACCCCCAATATTCTAATCATCGAGGCCCGGTTTTACGAAGATCTTGCCGATGAACTCGTCCGCGGAGCTGTAGAAGCTCTCGAGGAAGCCGGCGCGACTTACGAGCGCGTTGCAGTTCCCGGCGTACTGGAAATTCCCGCCGCTTTGTCAATGGCAATGGCCGCTGTTGAAGATGGCTATTCCGACTATGACGGTTATGTTGCTCTTGGCGTCGTGATCCGTGGTGAAACAACCCATTACGATATAGTTGCCAATGAAAGCGCTCGCGCCATTATGAACTTGGCTGTTGAGGGCTGCGTGGCTGTCGGTAACGGCATCCAGACGGTCGAAAATGGCCTGCAGGCCTGGGCACGTGCGCGTGTCGAAGAAAAAGATAAAGGTGGTGCTGCCGCTCGTGCTGCATTGACCATGATTGAGCTACGCGAGAAATTCGGAATAGAAGAATGAGTGAACAGGAAAAATCTGTCCGTACCGCAAACAAACGTGGCTCTGCCAGGCTGGGGGCCGTTCAGGCCCTCTACCAGATGGATGTCGGTGGGACACCTTTGACCGAAGTTTTGCAGGAGTTCGAGCTTTACCGTCTTGGTAAGGAAGTCGATGAAGAACTCTATCTGCCAGCGGACTATGCCTATTTTAGGGATATCGTGAGTGGTGTGGTGCGCGAACAGAGAACATTGGATCCGCTCATCAACAGCGCTTTGCAAAAGGGCTGGCCGTTGGCGCGCATCGATCAGACCATGCGCGCGATCCTTAGATGTGGTCTTTATGAGGTCATGTTCCGCAAGGATGTTCCAGCACCGGTGATCCTGTCAGAATATATCGACGTGGCCAAAGCCTTCTTCGAAGGGGATGAGCCGCGCATGGTCAACGGTGTGCTTGATGCTTTGGCGCGTAATATCCGTACGGATGAAGTCAAGGCAAAGACCCAGTAAGCATTCCGGGAGTGATCAATGGCCAATACCGAAGGACTGGCGCGCCTTGGTGAGAGCGCGCTGATCAAACAGTATTTTGCGCCCTTGTCTCACCCGGACATGTCTTTCGGCCTGAGTGACGATACCGCTTTTCTCAATTTGGTGTCAGATCAGCAGCTTGCTCTTACCAAGGACATGCTGGTCGCAAATGTGCATTTTTTTGCAGATGACGCACCAGAGCTGATTGCCAGAAAGGCATTGCGGGTCAATTTGTCCGATCTCGCCTCAAAAGGGGCCAAACCTGTCGGATACCTGCTGGGGCTTGGTTTGCCTACGGACTGGACGGAAGACTGGCTTGCCCGCTTTTGTGCAGGGCTTGGTGAAGACCAGCAGGCCTTTGATTTTCCGCTGATTGGTGGGGATACAGTCAAGAGCCCTGAACGGCTGACACTTTCCATCACCGCTTTTGGCGAAGTGCCCAAGGGGCGCACCATCTTGCGCCGCAACGCCAAGCCTGATGAGGATGTCTATGTCACCGGCACGATAGGTGATAGCGCTCTGGGGTTATTGCTGCGCCGCGAGCCTGAGGACTATCCTGAAATCGGTGAAGAGGACAAAGCTGTTCTCATCAACCGCTTCCTATTGCCTCAACCGCGCTTGCAGTGTCACGCTCTGATACGCGAGTTCGCTACGGCATCTATGGATATATCCGACGGATTAATGGGGGATGCAGCGAAAATGGCTTCTGCGGCTGACTGCGCATTGCATCTGGATGATGCCGCCGTGCCTCTCTCTCAGTCCGCCAAAGTGATGTTGGACTTGACCTCAGCTTCCAGAGATGTAGCCCTGACGGGCGGCGATGATTATGAGCTTCTCTTTTGCGCGCGCCCTCAAGATCGAGAGGCCATAGGGCAAGCGGCCTCTGCGCTGGATGTGCCCGTTACCCGAATTGGCAGAGTTGCAGAAGGGAAGGGCGTGTATCTGCTCGATAAAAGTGGGCATGAAATGCCTCTCTCCAAAGGCGCCTCCTACGAGCATTTCTAAGGCAGATTCTCTAAACACCCAAACCGCATAAAGGCAAAAGAAAAGGTCCGACCTTCTTGAGGCCAGACCCTTTGAAACAATGCCTTGCGGAAAAGTGCGTTCCTATTCGCCGATACCAGCGCCAATGCCTTCAACAAGACGGCTGAGGAATTGGGTATCCTTGCCGCCAGTCGGCGTGACCTGACGGGAGAAGTCGAACAGCTTTCCATCTTTCAGGCCATAGCGGGCCGTGCGGGCAACGCGCTGCTCATCATCGAAATAGACGGCAACCACAGTTTGGTCGACAGGGCGCGAACGCATGAAGGCTACCGGCTGCTTGCGTGTCTGAGAAATATAGTAGAACACTTCGCCGCCGAAATCGGCCGTCGTGGAAGGAGTGCCCAAGGTCAGCAGAACCTGTTCACGGCTGGCGCCTTCCGCAACCTGATCAAGAGTGTATTCGGTGGGAACAAATCCGTGAATGGACGTTGTTTCGGTAAAGCAGCCTGATAGCAGGACCGTGCAGAGGCAAGCAGCCATTCCTGCTGCTCTTGCCGGAGAAAGCAGGGTCTTAACCAGATGAGTATTGTGGCCATTTGAAACTGGGCGATCATTGCGCATTGAAGGTGCTACTCCTCGTAATAATTGGTCCACACACTGCAGCAGGCGTAATCACCCGCGCGGTACCAAAAGAACCAAATCAAGATACATTTCAAACCACACGAAAGTATCTCTGCCTTTTCAACCATATTTCCTTTAGTCGGTATCTCGTTTACACAAAAAATGCAATCATTGTGAAATGCTCAAGAGTGATTTAAAGCATTGTGCAAACAGTCTGTCCGCTCTTTTGGCCGGATAACTTGTTTGCCCTTATAGAATGCTTCATTTCGCCTATCGCAAAACCGCCAACGGAAATGACCCGATGATCTTCAACCTGTTCAAAAGCAAAGCCCAAAAGAGAGAAGAAATCGCCGATGATCTTTATCGGCAAATCGTGGCGGCGGCGAGGCAGCCAGAATTCTATCTCAGCTATGCTGTCGAGGATTCCGTCACAGGCCGGTTTGAAATGATCGTTTTGCACGCCTATGTGTTTTTCTATCGCATGAAAAGCGAAACAGCAGAGAATAGGGAGCTGTCTCAGGCTGTTTTTGGGCGTTTCTTCCAGGATATGGATGATTCCCTGAGGGAGCAGGGCGTGGGCGACCTTTCTGTGCCCAAGAAGATCAAGAAAATGGCCCAGTCTTTTTATGGGCATGCTGAAGCCTATGACAAGGCACGAGAGCAGGGGGAGGACGCCCTTGCAATTGCTCTCTCACGCAACATATACGGTGAAGAAAGCAAGCCTTGCCCAGAAGCTGCCGGATTGGCCCGTTATATCCTTGCCTGCGATGAAAAATTAAAATTGCAGTCCATGGAAGATTTCAGTAAAGGTGAGCTGAATTTTCCCGAAATCGGGCCATTTCAAGCGCACTGACCAGTCAGTTTGCAAAGGGCCTTGTTTCGGAGCTGGACGAAGCGTGTCGCAAATATTGGCCACTCGACCCATGTTTTTTGGCGATCGCTCACTGCACATTCAATCGAACGCATGATCGCGCGTTCGAACACAAAGAAGAAAACGCCATTATGTCGAAAAAATCCACCGATCCTGTGCTGGCCCCGCGCGCTCCAGTGATCTCTTTGCCAATCAATGTCGCTCGGTTGAAAAGCCTTGGCGAAATGGTCAAGGGATCCGCCGACGCAGAAGCCCTCAATGAATTGCGCGACCGTCTCGGTATTCTGGCCGTGAATGCCTTTTCCGTTGAAGCAAAGGTTTCGCCATGGAAAAAGCGCGGTGTTCAGATCGAAGGGCACGTGCGCGGAGAGGTCGAGCAGTCCTGTGTCGTGACTCTGGCGCCTGTCGTGGAGCAGATCGACGAACCTTTCAGAATCACACTCGTTCCCAAAGGCTCGGAATTTGCCAAACGCGCGATTGAAAATGCCACAATGAGCGAGATGGTGATCGATCCGGAAGGGGAAGACCCGCCAGAAGAGTTCGAAGGCGAGGAAATCGACGTCGGCGAATATGCCGAGGAATTTTTTGCTCTGAGTCTTGACGACTATCCTCGTGCGCCCGGTGTCGAATTTTCCGGGCATATAGAGGACAAAGCTGCCTTTGATGGATCTGAAAACCCCTTCGCTGCTCTGGCTGTTCTCAAAGAACCTAAGCCAAAAGACGAGTAGAGCGGACTTGATGGGGGCGATTTCCAAATAATGCGGTTGTTTCTTGGCAGAATTTGGATATTGTCCCAGCAACAATAATAGCGAGCCAAACTTTGCAGCCGCTTAATGGGGCTGCTTCAAATCTGGGCGATAAAAACGACTGGATAAAGAAGAAGGCGGGATAGAGATATCTGGAATGTCTGAAGTTATTAACATTTCGCTGGATGTCATGGGCGGGGACAATGGCCCTGCTGTCATCCTTGAAGGTGCCGACCTTGCATTGGTGCGTCATCCGGACGTGCGCTATCATCTTTATGGTGATCAGGAAATCATGGGAAGCCTGCTGGATGATTACCCTAGGGTGAAGCAGGCCAGCACGCTGCACCATTGCGAAGTCGTTATTCAGATGGACGAGCGCCCCAGTCAGGCTTTGCGCCGCGGACGTGGCAAATCCAGCATGTGGCGCTCAATCGAGGCTGCGCGGGATAACCAGTCTCAGGTTTGCATTTCTGCCGGCAACACCGGTGCCCTGATGGCGATGTCTAAATTCTGTCTGCGCACCATGGCAGATATCGAGCGGCCAGCCATTGCGGCCATCTGGCCCACCTTGCGCGGCGAAAGTGTCGTGCTGGATGTGGGGGCCACGATTGGCGCTGATGCTCAGCAGCTGGTGGATTTTGCGCTGTTGGGTGGTGCCATGGCCCGAGCGCTGTTCGGTATCGAACAGCCAACCATCGGCTTGCTCAACATCGGCGAAGAAGATGTCAAAGGCCTTGATGAAGTCAAGGAAGCTGGCCGTATGTTGCGTGATTTCGAATTCCCGCAATTCAAATATAAAGGCTTTGTTGAAGGCAACGATCTTGGTACCGGCGCAGTGGATGTGGTGGTCACCGAAGGCTTTGCTGGCAATATTGCCCTGAAAACTGCAGAAGGCACTGCCAAACAGCTGGCTGAATATTTGCATTCCGCCATGAGCCGTACTCTGATGGCCAAAATCGGCTATCTGTTTGCCCGCTCCGCTTTTCAACGCTTGCGTGAAAAAATGGATCCGCGCAAGGTCAACGGGGGCGTTTTTCTCGGGCTCAATGGCATTGTCATCAAAAGCCACGGAGGGACGGATGGTGAGGGGTTCGCTTCTGCCATCAGCCTTGGCTATGACATGGTCAAAAATGGTTTGACCGAAAAAATCGAACAGGATCTGTCTGTTTATCACAAGAACCGAGTAGTGCCTGACGAGGAGAACGCATAAGTGAGCGTCACAAGGTCTGTTATCGTAGGATCCGGATCCTATCTGCCCAAGAAAATCGTAACCAATGAAGATCTGGCCAAGTTCGTTGATACGTCTGACGAATGGATTCGGCAAAGGACAGGCATTGAACAGCGCCACATCGCTGAAGAGGGGGAATTCACCTCAGAGCTTGGCTATAAGGCCGCTGTGGAAGCGATCAAGAGCGCTGGCATTGACGCCCAGGAAATTGACCTGATCATCTGTGCAACAGCTACTCCGGACAATACTTTCCCGGCAACATCGGTTGCGATCCAGAATATGCTGGACATCCATCACGGTGCAGCTTTTGACCTACAGGCCGTGTGTTCGGGTTTCGTCTTTGCTCTATCGACTGCTGACATGTATCTGCGCTGTGGCAAGGCCAAGACGGCCCTGGTGATCGGTGCCGAAACTTTCTCTCGCATTCTCGACTTTGAAGATCGCACGACCTGCGTGCTCTTTGGTGATGGCGCTGGCGCCGTCATTTTAAAAGCCGAAGAAGGGGATGGCGAGATTTCTGATCGTGGCATACTGACCAGCCATCTGCGCTCAGATGGACGCCACAAGGAAAAGCTCTTTGTTGACGGTGGGCCGTCAACAACCCAGACCACTGGTCACCTGCGCATGGAAGGCAAGGAAGTCTTCAAGCATGCGGTTGGCATGATCACGGACGTCATCACCGATGCATTCAAGGCAACCGGCCTGACGGCTGACGATCTGGATTGGTTCGTACCTCATCAGGCAAACAAGCGCATTATTGATGCCAGTGCCCGAAAGCTGAACATCGCGCCGGAAAAGGTTGTCATGACAGTCAATCTTCATGGCAATACGTCAGCCGCTTCCATTCCTCTGGCTCTTGATGCCGCAGCCAAAGATGGCCGTCTCAAAAAGGGGAATGTCATTTTGCTCGAAGCAATGGGCGGAGGCTTCACTTGGGGCTCTGTTCTGCTGCGTTGGTAATCAGCTTTTGTTTAACGGATCTGCGGAACATTCATGCAATAGGTGGATGTTTCGTTTTATCCGTATTTTTTACAATATGACGTCGGCTTTTGCTTAAATTGTCTGCGTTTTACTATGCGACAACATCTTATTAGCGATTTTCCAACAACTAGACTATGTTAGGGGCGTTTTTTTGTAGATAGCTTTGATAATAAGTTGCTTCAAAGGGCCTTTGACTTATGATTCTGTATGGTTGGCGTTCAACGCGAATATGATTGTTTCGATTTGTTCGGTAAATGAGCAAATTAATGCGCAGTCTTACAGTTGACGGAAGTCAATTACGGAAATACCCTGCTTCAACGGTATGAGTCATATAGATCTTTTCAGAGAGAGGTTTGCGACATGGGGGGCAAAACGGTAACGCGCGCTGATTTGTGCGAAGCGGTCTATCAGAAGGTAGGACTGTCGCGCACGGAATCTGCCGAGCTTGTCGAGATGGTGCTGGATGAAATGAGCAATTGCCTTGTTGAAGGACAACAGGTCAAGCTTTCTTCTTTCGGAACCTTTTTCGTAAGAGATAAGAACGAGCGCATCGGTCGTAATCCGAAAACTGGACAGGAAGTTCCGATTTCTCCTAGGCGCGTTATGGTTTTCAAACCATCCAACGTTCTGAAAAAGAAAATCAACGACTCTTTGGCTCCTGAGGCATCTTAAATAGATCGCTTTCTCTTGAGGGCTGGTGTGTAGCTGATAAGATCGTTTCGGCAAATGGCTGATGGAAACAGGCTCGAGTCTCATATGCACTCGGGCCCGGCTGCTTTATGCTTTCTGGCATATCGAGGCGAAATGTTTGACAGGTGGATGTCTTGCGAAAGAGTGCTGATGCTTTCAGAACAATTAGCGAGGTCGCACAAGACCTTGACTTGCCTCAGCATGTCTTGCGTTTTTGGGAAACACGCTTTTCTCAGATAAAGCCCATGAAACGCGGTGGTGGCCGCCGGTATTATCGCCCCGACGACATTGACCTGCTTCGTGGTATCCGTCATCTGCTCTATGATGAAGGCTATACCATCAAAGGTGTCCAGAAGATCCTGAAAGAGCAGGGGGTGCGCCACGTTATCGATACGGTCGGTTCTGAGGCAGAAGCTACCCAAGACGCACAAGAGGCTCCAGAACAGCAAGCCGCTGATCCCGTAGAAATAGGCAATCAAGAACCGGATGTTCAGCAGCAGAATCGGGTGCCCACGCAAGTTCCTCAGCAAGCGCCGCAGCAAGCACCAAGGCCTGATGCCCATCCAGCGCAGAATATGTATCAAGCTCCGCATTCTGCATCTCAAATGCCGCCGCAGAGTCAACCAACGGCAGCCTCAGGCCCGTCCCAGCCGGTCGCTCAGCCCATTGATCATGTTCAGCCTGTGCCTCCTCAGCAAACCGTTCAGCCGTTTCAACAGCCAACGAGCAGTTCCTATCAGTCTGCACCAGAAGCATTGGCAAGAAACAATGTGGGCAATGTGAATGCGGACGTCGCCGGAGGAGAGCCGCAAGTCGCCGATCGTCGTGTCGCCATGCCCCATCAATCCCAGATGCCGCCGGCAGCAAAAACGGTGCCGCGTAGCGAAAGGGGCGTAGCCCCTGAACCCGCAGCCTATAGCAACCCGATTCCACAGGGCCGACAAGGCCGCGTTGCGCCGCAATCCATGCCAGGGTCCGTGCCCCGGCAAGCTGCTGCGCATGGGCATGCTACACACAGACAGAGCATCCCTCCAGTCGCTCCACCAGAGGGCGGAACCGCTGGTCGTCAGCCTGTGGCGCCTGCTATGGCTCCAGGGCTGAGTGCTCAAGAAGACAATCAGCCTTTGCCGCCAGATTTACGCTCCGGTGATCCTCAATTTTTGCAAAGTGGGAGGAGCGCCAGCCTTTCTGTTGAAGAAGCGCGTTTGAGGGCTCTGCAAGAAGAGCAGAAGTCGGGCTTTTTTTCCCGCTTCATGGGCGGGCGTTCAGAGGCAAGTGATCAGGAACTGGCTGCCATGACGGAGCAATCCTTATCCCGTGACGAAATACGACGCCTGCAGTCAACGCTCTTTGAACTTCTGGAGTGTAAGCGGATCTTGGATCAGGCATTGGCCGACTGACCTACTCGCGCACACAAGTCTATTTTCAGGGAAGTGTCTAACGAAGCGCGTCCATCAGCTCTTGCGAGGCACTAACCACGGATTTGGTTGCCAAAGCGCTGGCGTTAAATGCCGCCTCTGTTTCTATCAACTCTATAAGACGCGTCGGATCCAGATCTGGCGCCGCAGACACTGGGGCTATGGACTCTTCGGGCCTGACTTGACGATTCGTCGATGTAGCCGGTTGAGCTGCGTTATCGGCCACTGGATTGGCTATCCCGTAGGCGATATCTTCAAGACGGTCTGAAGCGGCAATCATGCCGGCAGTTGATATGTTCAAAGCTGGGATCATAACGTGACTATATCTGTCAGATTTTAACGTCTTGCTGCTGAAAAGGCTAAAATTGTAACGGATTTTGCCAAGGGCGAACGCCAAATAAAAAAAATGGCCCCACCATCCGACAGGGCCATCAAATACGTCATGCACGGTCAGTGGTCACGACGTTCTGGTGTAGTCACACAAAAAGATCAGTCGACAGGCTTGATCGCACTCTCTGTCTCATCCTGCCGATGTGCATGGCGAAAAGGACGTGATTCCTCGTCATCAGTTATCGAAATTTCTACAAAGGCCGTATTGCATGAATATGACAATCGATTGCCGAGCATGACGGTTGCTGTCAAACAGCACAAAAGCTGCCGCACAGACGCCTGTCAGGCTCAAGACCCTAGCACGAACGGGTAGATTTATCGTTTGGGAAATACTGTGGGGAAGGATAATTGGTCGGAGCGATAGGATTCGAACCTACGACCCCTTCACCCCCAGCGAAGTGCGCTACCAGGCTGCGCTACGCTCCGACAAGAGGCTTTATAATGGCTCTGTCATCATCTTGCAATGTTTGAGATCGCCAGATGCACATTATCCTCAAGCTTTCGAGAAAAAGAGCATACACAAAATATGTCTTTAGGGTAAGCGAGCAGATAAAGCGCTGATTTACCGATAGATTAGCTTGTTTTAGTTGGCGCCGGTGAGGGCGCAAACCATTGTTGTGACCTAATAGGCGCCATCCTGATTAAACAGCTTTAGGGGGGTAACTGCCAGAATGTAGAGATCAAGGGCAAGAGACCAGTTCTCGATATAATAGATGTCATGCTCGACGCGTTGCTTGAGCTTTTCATCGTCATCGATTTCCCCGCGCCAGCCATGGATTTGCGCCCAGCCGGTTATGCCGGGCTTGACCTTATGGCGTGCCATGTAGCCATCGGCCACTTCCTCAAACAGGCGCTCATTGGTTTGTTGCCGCGGAACATGGGGGCGGGGACCAACCAGCGACAGGGATCCCAGAATCACATTGAACAATTGAGGCAATTCATCAATGGAGGTCTTCCGAATGAAGCGACCCACCTTGGTAACGCGGCTGTCATTCTTGGTGACAGATTTCTGAGCGGTTTGATCACTCTGTGAATGGTAGAGGGAGCGGAATTTAAAAATAACGACCTCTTCATTGTTGAAGCCGAGGCGTTTTTGTCGAAAAATGATGGGGCCTTCGCTATCCAGCTTGATGGCAATTGCCGTGCCGATCAGAATCGGTGACAGGATGGCAACAGAAATGCTGGCGATCACCACATCGCTTACTCTTTTCAAAAGGCCGCCCCAATTGGCTATGGGTTTGGCGAACACCGGAACCGTAGGCAGATTGCCGACGTAGGAATAGGTGCGTCGGCGGAACTGCATCTTGTTCATATGGGCACTTAGATGGATATCGAGCGGCAGAATCCAGAGTTTGTGCAACATCTGCAAAACGCGTTTTTCGGCAGAAACCGGAATGGTAACGATTAACATGTCGATTTTGCATAGGCGCGAAAATTCAACAAGATCGTCCACCGTACCAAGTTTCGGATACCCGGCAACGATAGGAGGCGAGCGTTCATCATCCCGATCGTCAAAAATTCCGCAGATTCGGATGTCGTTATTTTCCTGCGTTTCCAGTGAGGTTATGATCTCCGCGGCCGGATCTCCCCCGCCAACGATCACCGCCCGGCGCTCCAATCGACCATCCTGCTGCCAAATTCGCACAAGTAGTGATTCAACGGCGCGCATCACCGATACGGTCGCAATGCCTGAAATAAACCAGATACCCAACCAGCCACGATTGACATCGATGGGGGTTTCCGAAAGATAGAAAATAAGAAGGAATAACACGATGACCATCGTCCACGCGCCGATGGTCCGACCAATTTGCGGCGCAAGATGATTCATGTCGAGAATGGAGTAGCCATCTACCGAAAGCAAAAACAGGCTAAACATGATGGCGCCTGCAATGGAGAGCATGACAGGAAAACTCATCCCAGCGATAATCGCTCCGCCCATCATAGAGGCCGATATGATGCCAAGAAGAGCCAGAACGACAAAATCTGATAGCTGAAATAGACCACGTACGATTCCAGGTGCGTAAGTGGTTTCTGAGAACTCGGCAGCCACTTCGCGAGCCAGATCCGTAATGTGAGCATCCGTGTTCTTTTCGACAGTTGGCTCATTGGCATCTAGTACGGCGCGTGAAGTGAAGGCTGTCCTCGGATCAAGAGGCTGCATTCTGGGTCACCCACATTCAAAATTATTATCCCAACCAAGGATATAGCAAACAAAGTCTGACCAAGCTTTAATTGTCCAACCGAGAAAAGCCTAGCCAGTTGGTTTTGGACATTATCGTTAAAGAAGTGTTTTTACGCAAACGAAACCTAAAGGTATAAAGCAACCTTAAGGTCGGAGTTGCAAATCAGAAGAGGCGCTCACGAATGTAAATCGTATCTCCCGGACGAACAGGGGACGTTAGGCGCACATGTCCGGTCAGGATCTTGCCGTTCAATTGGCGGGTTATGTCGACATAGCGTTGCTGGGCTCTCGGTGTGAAACCGCCTGCGATGGCAACTGCGGTCTGTACTGTCATACCGCTCACATAGGAATATTGGCCAGCCGAATTGACTTCGCCCATGATGAAAAAGGGGCGATATTGCGCGATTTCTACCGAAACGTCGGGGTTGCGCACATAGCCGTTGGCAAGTTTTCCGGCAATAATCTTGGCCAGTTCACTGGTTGGCTTTCCGCGTGCAGCCACATTGCCGATGAGTGGTATGGAAACATAACCAGCCTGATCGACAAGATATTCCTTGTTGAGATCTTCCTGATTGAAAACGGTTACACGTATGCGGTCGCCGGCATCCAGCTCATATGGCCCGACAAGGGATTTATGAAATGCATCTCCGGCGGGCCGATAGCTAGAACAGCTACTGACCGTCAGGACTAAAACCAGAATGACCAAAAAACGAAACATGGTTCGACTCGCTTGACTAACTCGCTTCTATTCAAATGTTGTTATGGTTAATGTCGCGTAAATTTGAGGTAATTGTGCCCGATGTTTACGTTTGTCATAGCAGATTGCGTCAAAGGAGAAGGTAAAACCTCGTCCGTTAACAAAGTGGTTACTATAATTTGTCCCAATAGGCTCAGCGTAAGGGGGCTGATATGGCGAAGAAATGTGAGAACCGCATTAGCGAAAATGGAGCCGGGAGCAAGGCCCGCAAATTAATTGTAGCTTTTGGGGCGTCTCCACTGGCCTTTTTACGACTGACGCTGGTTTCTCTCGCTATTGGTGCGGCTACATTCGCCTATAAAGCTTACCAGCCTGAAGAATATCAGTCCGAAGCGCGCATTCTGCTGCTGGCGCCACAAGAACAGTATTTCCCCTCTGTGGTCGGTTCTCTGTCACTTGATAAGGGAACGAACAGCCAAACCGAATTGGCCGACAAACTGATTGCAGATTTGAAAAGCCCGCGGATCTTGTCTTCCATCGTTGATCAATTGCACCTGACCGAAGACAAGAGCTTTGTTGCCGGTGGCACCTTGCAGAGACTCGCGACGATGCTTCGCGTCGGGTCTTTTTCGGTTTCTGCCAGAGAGGCGGTCATTGATCGCGTACAACAGTCTCTCAGTATCGAGCGCTTGGCGCCCAGACGCGTGATTACAATCTCTATGAAAGCACCGAGAGCAGACGCTGCCGCCAAAATCGCCAACAGCCTTGCTGAAGCCTATATCGAGTTACTCTCGAAGAAGCGTCATCAGGATCTGAATGTCTCGATTGATAAACTGAATGGACAGATCGAAGCCCTCTCGACCCGTTTGGACCAAACTGGACCAAGCGAGGATGTAGAAGGGATCGAGACGACAGGAATGTCGGATGCGCAGCAAAAGGGTCGCAAGCAGATGGTCGAGCGGCTTCGTGTGAGGCAAGCGGAGCTGAAAACCCTGTCTACGCTCGATTTGCTGCCTCCCGCGGCGCGCGTTCTGGTCAGGGCGACAACAGCCTACACGCCTGTTTCAAAGGCAGCCTTCCTGTGGGCTCTATTGGGGGCTGCTATGGTGTTTCTGTTTGGCTTGATTGGAAGCGCTGTCTTCTCGCGCTTTAAGAAGGATACGGAAAGCGGCTCGACCCGTTTGGCTGATGAAACAGACCTGCCACAAGAAGTCCGGTTGCCGTTTCCAGCCCCAGATGCATTGCCCATCATGCCAAGCGCTGACATTCACATGGTGTCGGCACGGCCTGTTGCCACCAAACCGGATGTCTTGCCAGTAGAGCAGGGGACTAGCAGTCGGGCTGCCATACTCTACGAACTGGTTGCTGAACAACTCAGCGATGTGACCCACGCTCGCATCGTTCTTATGGCGCAGGAAAAAGCCTGGGGCGCAAGGGGATCAGCGCTGGCCAATCGTCTCGTAAGAGAACGCTCTGTTGCTTATGTCGATCTGATGTCCGATGAGTCACGCTCAAACGACAAAAACGAACCGAGGGCCTGCGGTATCGCCGATCTATTGGATGGCAATGGCAGCTTTTCCGATTTTATCGATGAAGCATGGACTGGAACGGCAAAATGCATCCATGCAGGGAGTCGTAATCTCAATCGCAGTGATTTACTCTCTTCGGAATTTCATGCGCTGCTGATTGCACTGGAAGCCGCTTATGACATCGTCATGTTGGACTTGGGAACTGTATGCGAAGATGTCAGTATTCTTCGCGGTTTCGCGTCTGTTCCCGATGCGCTCGCCTTTGTTATCGTGCCCGAAATTGCCGAAAGCGAAGTCGCCCAGCTGCATGAAGCCGTCGGGCATCTGGGATTCGCTGACAGCCTCATCGTGACGGACCTTGAGTTTGTCGATAGCAATGATAACGCAGAAGAACCCGACGATTTGCTGCAAGCCGCTGAATAGAGCGTCGGACAGTCTCTGTCCTGTTGCAGGTCAGTCTTCTAAACCTGCTTTTCCATCCAGCGAATGATCAGTCCTGCAGGCACAATCCAGATGAGGCCGGTAATCAGGAAAAACAGGATTTGCGCGAGAGGCGTAGCACTGGCGACGACGGCCGCCCCGATCGTCATGCCAACTGCGGCATAGAGGATGACCCAGGACACAAGCATGATCATGCCGAAGAATTTTCGTGTACGTTGGCTCATGGTTGCTCCAATGATCTGCGGTTCTGTGTCCTAATAGCTTAGCAATTGATCCGTGAAAAGCAAAAAAGCCATCTCCTTGATCCGACGATGGAATTAGAACGGCCCTTATCCTGGTAGCCAAGAGCAGTTTTCAAACAGTTTAGCCCTCAGTTGCCTTGACCCGAGGTGCGCAAGCAGAGATGCTTATGCCTCGAGGTGGACTATCTAGAGAGAATTGAGGCATCCGATGGTGAGGAATGAAGCGGCTTTGGAAAGCGCGATCTATTATGTCGACAAGGAGGAAGACAAGGCCAGCAGATCTCGGCATATGGTGCGGTTCTGGCTCTATTGTGTCGCCTTTCTCGTTTTCCTTATGGTCGTGGTGGGCGGTATTACCCGTCTCACAGACTCGGGGCTTTCCATTACCGAATGGAAACCCATCCATGGCGCCATCCCGCCTATGTCAGCTGAAGAATGGAACGAAGAGTTTCTCAAATATCAGCAGATCCCAGAATATGAGCGCGTCAATAAGGGAATGACGCTAGATGAGTTCAAGAATATCTTCTGGTGGGAATGGGGGCATCGCCAGTTGGGGCGCTTTATTGGCGTAGCCTTCTTTGTTCCCATGCTCTTTTTTTGGATTTCTGGACGGGTGACCGCATCACTCAAACCGCGGCTGCTTGTTTTGCTTGGGCTGGGAGGGTTGCAAGGGTTCGTCGGCTGGTGGATGGTTGCGTCAGGTCTGGTGGATCGGGTGGATGTCAGTCAATATCGTCTCGCCTCTCATTTGATCCTCGCATCGATCATATTCTTTGCCCTGCTGTGGGTAGCGCGCGGCTATAGAACCGGACAGAAGATGCCCGAATGCGTCAGCGCAGATCGTCACGTCTGGTTGATGGGGCTATTGACAATCTGCATCATGGTGCAGATCTTTCTTGGTGCACTGGTGGCTGGTACCCATGCCGGTTTGATCTTCAACACTTGGCCATTGATGGATGGCAGAATCATACCCGAGAAGATTTATGACACGGGGTCTGTCTGGCATTCCATCTTCGAGGATCATGCAACCATCCAGTTCAATCACCGCATGATGGCCTATCTGGTCGCTGCGATTTGTCTTTTGCTTTGGTTCCGTATCAGGCGCGATCCATTCAAAGGTGACATCATGATGCCAGTCAACATTCTGGCAGGTTTGTTGGCATTTCAGGTTATCATCGGCATCACCACTTTGCTGTTTGCCGTGCCTTTTTCTCTGGCCTTGTTGCATCAGGCCGGAGCGATGCTTGTGTTGGGGGCGGCAACCCTTGTGATGCGCGATCTATATGACAATGCACGCAAATATTGATCTGATCAGATCGTTGGCTTTGAAATGAACGGGGCGGCAATCATGTCGCCCTTCTTTATGGGGTTGCATCCGTTTCAGGCTGGGCCGAAGGCGCTTCCGCTTCGTCCTCGTTGTCTACTTCCTTTGGCGTCTCAAGTTCCGATGTAGGCTCCAACTTGTCCCACTTGGTCAGTGCATTCTGTTTAAAGGACCAGCGATAATAGAGCGCCATAAATAGCCCGAAGATGGTGCCCGCGACAAGCGCAGCGCCGATGGCCATGACGGGGGTCAGTTTCTGACTTTGCCACAGAATGAACCACATGATCGCGCCCCAGAGGATGGCAAAGGGCGCGCCGGTGGTAACGATATTCATGCCGATGCTGTTATAGTGTGGGGGCTTTATTCGGACACCTCGTCCGCGCAAAAACCGATGCAGCGGCGGTGCATAGTTTCCTTCTACAATGGGCGTGCGTTTGAGTTCAGCAATGGCGAGAGTGTAACGTTCATCAAATTTCATGCGTAAGACCTGGCAACGGATATATTCCAAATAACAAACCTATGCGCACCCCTTAAGGCTGGCAAGGACTATCGGCGAGGTTAAACGGGTTGATGTGGTCAGAGCATGGCAGACGCAAAAAAGGCCGGGAGTGTCCCGGCCTTTCGAGATGAATTCAGTTTAGGGTCAAGCCATTGCCTGTTCGAGATCGGCGATGATGTCTTTGACATCTTCAATGCCGATTGACAGACGGACAGTGTCCGGAGCCGCACCCGCTGCGGTCTTCTGCTCATCCGTCAACTGACTGTGAGTAGTCGACGCAGGGTGGATCGCCAGAGAGCGCGTGTCGCCGATATTGGCGACATGGCTGAGCAGTTTGAGGCTGGTGATGAACTTCACACCTGCGTCATAGCCGCCCTTGAGGCCGAATGTGAACACTGAGCCTGCTCCCTTTGGCAGATACTTTTCTTGTGCTGCCTTATGCGGGCTGGACTCAAGACCTGCATAGGAAACCCAACTCACCTTGTCGTTGCTCTCAAGCCATTTGGCGACGGTGAGGGCGTTTTCGCAGTGGCGATCCATGCGCAGGGGCAGGGTTTCGACGCCGGTCAAAATCTGGAAGGCGTTAAATGGCGACAGGGTTGGCCCCAGATCACGCAGGCCAAGCGCACGGCAGGTGATGGCGAAAGCCATCGGGCCGAAGGTTTCATAGAAATTGACGCCGTTATATTCCGCACGCGGAGTGTTGACCATCGGGAACTTGTCAGACTGGGACCAGTCAAAGTTACCGCCATCCACGATCATGCCACCCATGGAGTTGCCGTGACCGCCGATGAACTTGGTCATTGAGTGCAGCACGATGTTGGCACCATGCTCAATTGGGCGGCACAGATAGGGGGTTGCCATCGTGTTATCAACGATCAACGGAATGCCTGCATCCTTGGCTACTTTCGCAAAGCCCTCGATGTCGCAGATAACCCCGCCGGGGTTGGCAAGGCTCTCGATATAAATGGCTTTGGTCTTTTCATCGATTAGGCCGCGCGCTGCTTCAGGATCGAGCGCGTCAGACCATTTGGCATGCCAGTCAAAGCTTTTGAAGGTGTGGTTAAACTGGTTGAACGTACCTCCATAGAGCTTGTTTGCAGCCACGATGTTGTCACCTGGTCCCATCAGGGAATGGAAGGTAACAAACTGCGCCGCGTGGCCCGAAGCAACAGCAACACCGGCAGAGCCGCCTTCCAGCGCAGCAATGCGTTCATCAAGCACCGCGGTTGTCGGATTGGTCAGGCGAGTATAGATATTGCCGAATTCCTTGAGAGCGAACAGATTGGCAGCATGTTCGGTATCGCGGAACTGATAGGATGTCGTCTGGTAGATAGGCGTGGTGCGTGCGCCTGTGGTCGGGTCGGCGTCAGCGCCAGCGTGAATGGCCAGAGTGGAAAAGCCGAGGGCTGTTTCTTCGCTCATAATCGTCCTCTTCATAAATCAGTGCAGAGCGTGCGGGCTTATCTCGCGACGTGCTTTGCCAATAAAAAGTCAGTGTATCTTCAAGATTGAAGTGTGTGGCAACTCTAGACCAGCACAACCCGCCGCGCCATTTGAAAGTTGAAAATATCGTTTTAAATTTTGCGCATTTAGTGAACGAGGTTTCTAATGATGGCACTAAAAATGAAATATGAAAAGGAACCAATCAGGGATTTTATATGCTTGATTTTATTTGCTAATTTTTGGTTGTGCTCTACGGATTTCAAAAGGCGTTGAAATGCGCAAAGGGTGCATGGAAAGATACATATAAATAAGAAGAGCGACGGAATGATCCGTCGCCCGAATTCGCTTTTCGCTTTTGTTATGCTGGCTAATTGAACATAACACTTGGATGTTCAATCTTCGGGCAGCGATCCATGACCACCTTGAGCCCCGCTTCTTCTGCCCGCTTAGCTGCCGCAGCGTTGAACACATTAAGCTGCATCCAGACTACCTTTGCCCCAATGGCAATGGCTTCATCTGTCACCCCGCCTGCGGCCTCGGAATTGCGGAACACGTCAACCATGTCGACCGGGCCTTCTATATCGGCAAGACGGGCAACCACGCGTTGGCCAAGAATTTCCTGTCCTTTCTTGCCCGGATTAACCGGAATAACGTCGTAGTCATGATCAAGCAGAAAGCTCATCACCCGATAACTGGCTCTCTCTGGCTTGTCGCTGGCGCCAACCAAGGCGATCCGCTTGACCGAAGTGAGGATATCCTTGAGATAGTCTGCGTTATAGTCGCTATGGTCCATGAAACTTTCCTATTTGAGGCTGGGCCAGTCGGGCTTTCGCTTTTCAATAAAGGCGTTGACACCTTCAACTGCATCATCTGCGAGCAGATTATTTGTCATCACATCGGTTGCCAACGCATACGCATCGGCCAGGGGCATTTCGTCCTGCCGATAGACAGCCCGCTTGCCAAACGTTAGGGCTTCGGCAGACTTATTCGCGATCTCTATCGCGTACTTGTCGACGACAATCCGTAAATAGTCCTTCGGTACGACGCGATTGACGATGCCGTAGGCTTTGGCCGTGTGGGCGTCGATCATTTCTCCCGTCACCA
The DNA here is from genome assembly GCF_963678225.1 of uncultured Cohaesibacter sp. Classification (NCBI taxonomy): domain Bacteria; kingdom Pseudomonadati; phylum Pseudomonadota; class Alphaproteobacteria; order Hyphomicrobiales; family Cohaesibacteraceae; genus Cohaesibacter; species uncultured Cohaesibacter sp. The sequence continues at coordinate 3,468,274 of NZ_OY782764.1, forward strand.
GAAGCTCCATTGCCTGCTTGCGTGGAACAGAGCGGGTGAGGGCAACCCCAGGACCGGTGCAGAATAATCCGATATTAATGCCGGGCGTACCGAAATCGGCTTCATTGACGGTAATGGCCAAGTCGCAACTGGCAACCAACTGGCAGCCCGCCGCTGTCGCTGTCCCTTGAATTTCTGCGATGACGATTTTTGAGAGCGTCTGGATTTTCTGCATCAGCGCCGAGCAGGACGTGAAAATACGACCGAAAAAAGCTTCGCCTTTATCTGCATCATTGCGATGGGAATTGAGCTCTTTGAGATCATGCCCGGCGGAGTATACCGGTCCGTTGGCGGCAAGAACGATGACGCGTGTTTGTGCGTCGGATTCTGCTTTATCAAGTGCCGTATCCAAGGCGGTGATCATCTCTTCTGAAAGCGCATTTCGGCTTTTGGGACGGTTCATGATCAGGCGTCGCACAGGGCCGACCTGTTCGGTCAATAGCGCATCTTCCTGATTGGTGGCTCCTGTGGTCATTTAGGCCTCCCGGGACTCACTGGATCTTATTCGGTTCTGCGACCATGCCCGCTATTTGAACGGCAAGTCAAGTTTGGGCGCTAAGCTTCGTCTTCTGCGCGAAGCCGACAATGAGATGAATAGGTCGTGAAGTTGGCATTCAACCGTCAAAACGGCGCAAATAGAGCGCAGAGCCAGCAGATTAGAAGCTTTACAGGCAATGACGAACTATTTGAGAATTTACAGTAATTCTCAGAGTCGGAATAATGGAGGCGTAACGCAATGGTCAGCGAGGAGGTACGTTATGGAAAGCAAATATGCATGCGAAGCCCTCAAGAATCACGATGTCCTCAAGATCAATTATCATGGCTATGACAGAGATGTTGAGGTTCATGCTGTTGGCAAAACCTTGCGCGGTAATGAACTGATGTATGTCTATCAGACATCCGGAGGATCGCGCTCGGGGGATTTGGGCTGGAAGCGCATGAAGGTGGCCGACGCCAAATTTGTCGGAACCATCAACGGCGCCGCTAAAACACCCCGGCCAGACTATCACTATGAAGACACAGGTCTGCATGACTCTGTTTGCGCTCTTTAGGCAAACGGTCCATCTTGGCCCGATAAAACATGCTGATAAGGTGTGACCTACAAACCGCCCACAAAAATCGTTGTTGGGCGGTTTTATCTGGACAATCATAGGTAAAAAGCGACTGAGGTGAAAAAGCAGACCTTTGGGACTCAAAATGGCTGTATTTTTTGTGGTAACGATATACCGCAAAAATAGAACATTGTTTTTATTGATAAATTTCAAACAAATTGGCTTGACAAAAACAAGGGTTGCTATAAAAGGAGCGCCAGACATTGCGGCGGCCTGTGAACGGTCGCCGTTTCACGTTGTCACATGACACCGAAATACGGAAGTGCAATGAAAACTTTTTCTGCAAATCCTTCCAACATCGAAAAGAAATGGATTCTGATCGATGCGGAAGATCTGGTGCTTGGTCGCCTTGCAGCGCTGATCGCAATGCGTCTGCGCGGCAAGCACAAAGCAACCTTCACCCCGCATATGGATTGCGGCGATAATGTTATCGTAATCAACGCCGAGAAGGTTCGCCTGACCGGTCGCAAATACGAAAACAAGAAATACTACTGGCACACCGGTCATCCGGGCGGCATCAAAGAACGTACCGCTCGCCAGATCATCGAGGGTAAATTCCCTGAGCGTGTGATCCAGAAGGCTGTTCAGCGCATGCTGCCAGGCGGCCCGCTGTCTCGTGTACAGCTGTCCAACCTGCGCGTCTATGCAGGGGCAGAACATCCCCATGAAGCCCAGTCCCCAGAGGTACTGGATGTCAAGGCACTGAGCGCCAAGAATGTGAGGGTCTATAAATGAGCGATACAGTACAGTCTCTTGAAGACCTCGGCTCCGCTGTTGGCGTAGAAGCTGAAGAAACCGCTCCGGTTCATGTCCAGAAGCTCGATGCTCATGGTCGTGCCTATGCTACCGGTAAACGTAAAGACGCTGTTGCTCGCGTTTGGGTTAAACCAGGCTCCGGCAAAATTACCGTGAACAAGAAAGACTTCAACGTCTATTTTGGTCGTCCGGTTCTTCAGATGGTTCTCAAGCAGCCAATCGTTGCTGCTGACCGTGATGGTCAGTATGACATCATCTGCACCGTTTCCGGTGGTGGTCTGTCCGGTCAGGCTGGTGCTATCCGTCACGGCATTTCCAAGGCTCTGACCTACTACGAACCAGAGCTGCGCGGTGTCCTGAAAAAAGGTGGCTTCCTTACCCGCGACTCCCGTGTTGTTGAACGTAAGAAATACGGTCGCGCAAAAGCTCGCCGTTCCTTCCAGTTCTCCAAACGTTAATTCAGCGTTTCGCTTTGCAATTCGAAAAGGCCCGCTTCGAGCGGGCCTTTTTTGTGTGCGGTGACTGGGGGAGAGTGTGCTTTCGGCTAGCGATTCCTAACACACAACGTCTCGCGGCTTTCAGCGGATACAGAGAAAAGAAAAGCGCTGAGCCGGTATCGACGCAGCGCTTCTTGTCTTAGACTCGGCATGGAGCCATGCACGCGGCCTCGCTCTGCTAGAGCGTTGGAAAGCTCGGGCGCTTGATGATTTCGTTGATGAGGGTAATCGCTGCTGCAATACCTCCAATGGTGAAGACGACGCTCAGCATGGAGGCGACAGAGCTGCCAAGCAGTGCAACGTCATAATTGTCATGTTGGCTGGCAAAGGTCATCAGGCCGACGAGCCCGTGGGCAGCACCGCTTCCCGGAATCATTGGAATGCAGCCTGCGATGGCGAGCATGCTGCCGCCGGTGGGCACATAGACAGGCAACAGATAAAGCAGGCGCACATAGACCGTAACTGCCGCCGCAGCCATCGTCGACGACATGGCTAGCCCCCACTGTGAATCCAATCCCAATGTGCGCACAGCTAGTGCAATGCCGCCACCAATGGCCGTCCAGCCAACTGTCCGCCAACTGAAGTTGAACAAAATGCCGAAGCCCGCAGCGGCAATGCCACCAAACAGGATGTGGTGCACAATGCCGTGGTTGAGCAATTCGTCATAGGCGCCAAACCGCATGAGGATATAGCGGGAGAGAGCGACTCCAACTGTAAGGAAAATGAGAATCATAAAGACCGTTAGGGCGCGCGCGCTCCCCAGTGTGGGCGAGCCTTCCATGATGTCGGTTTGCGCATTCATCGAAGGTACGCCGGGAACAAGCAACAGCACAGAAGAAAACATCGCCATCTCTGGCGTTACGCTGCCAAACAGCTGCGATATCAGGCCCCCAATTGCCGAGGAGACAAAGGCGACGATCGTGACCATGGCAAATACATTCTGTTTGTTGAGCACCATGAAGTGCCTGATCGTCTGGCCGATGAAACCCGCAAACCAGATGGGCAGAAACGCCGTCGCATCTGTTCCGAGCAATTGACCAAAGGAAGCGCAGGCAAGGCCGGTTGCAAGGGCAACTGTCACCCAATGATGCTTGGGGGTCTTTTTTCTCAGACCCGCCACTTCCTCAACAATTGCTTCTGGCGTAAGAGAACCTTGTGAGGCGCGCACGGCGAGGGCGCGGGCTGCGTTATTGAGCTGAAGGTTGACGCCATGATGGCCCACCTGCAACAGCCGCGAGATGGTGTTTCCGACATCGCCGCCATCACGGACCGTCAGGCTGATGGAGGCATACCCAATACGCACCGCTATGGTTTCTGCGCCCAAGCCCTTGACGACCATTTCGATGCCGTTGCGCACAACCTCGGCCTTGGCTCCCGATTCCATGAGCATGCAGCCAACATTGAGTGCCGCCATGGCAATTTTTTCCAGATGCCGGTGTCTGAGCCGAATATGGTCTTGTGAGGAGGGGCTGTCGATCATGTCTGGTCTCTGCTTGGTGCCTGTTGCAATAAATGTGTTTGGCCTCGCTGGCAAAGCTCAATCGTTAAGAGCCGAGTGACTGCCGCGCGCCAAACCCAACGGTTAATTGGGCTTATAATTGAATTTTGAAGTCGAATGCTGTCCGTGTTCTCGCATTGTATCACATGCTGTACCTTTGCGAGGACGGCCACTGACTAACCCATCAAGGCATGAAAATGCACCGGGATAGTTGCTTCAGCAGATCACTCAAAATTGCATGGCTCGACTTTGCAGGGATGCTTTTTACAAAAGGGAATGGAAGACAGACCGTCGCCCCCATTGACGCAATAGCATCAAGGGGGCGATTTCTCCTGGCGGAATGGGTGTTCCGTCTGGAATAACCCGGCTTTGTGGGTCTGGTGGGGTCCGGGTTATTTCAAGACTGGAGAGCCAGTCTTGAATGGGGTTTCCGGTTATTATCGCCGGACTTGTGGTGCAAAGAGAGTGGCAGGGCACAAGGCCCTAGATCGTCTCACCTCGCTTGAATTTGATACCATAGAAGATCGCAAAAAGCACAGGCACCACGATCAATGTCAGAACCGTCGCAGTTGCCAAACCGAACATGATGGTGACTGCAAGAGAATTGAAAAAGATGTCCGTGACCAGAGGAATAAGACCCAGAACTGTTGTCAGCGCCGCCATGGTCACTGGACGCAGGCGCGAAACGGCAGCTCGCGTTATTGCATCATGAATACTTATTTCGTCTTCTTCGTTTAATCGTTTGATCTCCTCAATCAGGACAATACCATTTTTCAGCAACATGCCCGAAAGGGATAGGAATCCGATAAGGGCGGTGAAGCTGAAAGGTAGATTGAAGATCAGGAGGCCGGCTGTTACCCCGATAATGGCAAGGGGTACCGTTAGCCACACCACAAGCGTCTGCTTGAATGAATTAAAGAGCATAACCGTGATGGCAAACATGACCAGCACGCCTAATGGTACATTGGCAAAGACGGCGCTGGTTGCCTTGGATTGATTTTCATATTCGCCACCCCATGTCAGCTCATAGCCTTGCGGCATTTCAATCGCTTCCACCTTGCCACGCATGCGGTCAAACAGATCAAGGCTGGAGGTCTCCGAGTATGGATCTGCATCTGCCCACACTTGAATGGTGCGCTTGCGGTTGCGGCGCATGACAAGCGGATCTTCCCAATCCAGATCGATTGAATGGACCACTTGATCGATGCTTACATATTTCTGCAGCACCGAGCTGTAAACTTGAATATCCCCGAGCTGATCAACGCTGTTGCGTTCATTAAGCGGCGGGCGCAAGACAACGGGAAGGATATCCGATCCGTTGCGCACCTGAGCAATGGGCAAGCCATGAACGTTCAACAGAATTGCACGGTCAATGTCCGCCTTGGTGATGCCCAGTCGGCGCGCTTCGGCTTCAGCGAATTGCGGCCGCAGAACCTTGGTGCGCTCTTGCCAGTCCTGCCGGATATTCACGGCGTCAGGATCAGAGCGATAGACATCGATGACTTTGCTTGCCAATGCACGCAAAACACCAGGATCCGAGCCTGTTATGCGTGCCTCGATTTTCGACCCCGCTGCCGTACCCAGTTCAAAACGACCAGTTTTGACGAAGGCATAAGGGGCATTTTCCTTCAGGGTCTTGTCGACCCAACGGCGCAGATCGGGCAGCTCTTCGAAATTCTTCACCTCGATGATGAATTGGCCATAATTGGCATAGGTGCGTTCGGCCCTGTAGGTCAGCATGAAGCGCTCAGCGCCGCCACCAATGGTGGTCGTTACCTGTTTGATCTTGTCGTTCTTCTGCAAAATCCCTTCGAGCCGATCCATGTCGTCGATCGTGGCGCGGATATCCGACCCTTGCGGCAACCAGTAGTCCACCGTGAGCATGGGGAGTTTGGATGTAGGGAAGAAAGAATGGCCGACAAAGCCGAATCCGTAGATAGCAGCGGCCATGCAGCCAACCATGACCGCCATGGTGCCCCATCTCCAACGCAAGGATAGAAGGAGGAAGGATTTATAGATCTGGTAGATAAAGCCCTTGTAAGGATCAATCTCTTCGCGCTCACCACTCTCGTTGCTTTCTTGGCGAACCTTGGTCTCCGAAAACATGACGGACGCAAGGAACGGCGTCAGCGTCATGGCCAGAATCCAGGAGATGGTGAGAGATATCATCAGAACCCAGAAAAGCGAGCCGGCATATTCTCCCGTTTTATCTGGCGAAAGCCCGATCGGGGCAAAGGCGACGATGGAAATAGCCGTGGCACCAAACAGGGGCCACACGGTTTGAGTGACGATGCGGTGAGCCGCTTTGACCTTGCTGAGGCCCTGCTTGAGCCCGACGAGAATGCCGTCTGTAATGACAATGGCATTATCTACCAGCATTCCGAGGGCGAGGATCATTGATCCAAGAGACACCCGATGCAAAGGCATGCCGATCAGCTCCATCACCATCAGAGTGCCGCAGATAGTCAAGAGCAGAATCGCACTCATCAGAATGCCGGACCGCAATCCCATCGTCACAAGAAGAACGACGATAACGATGACAATCGACATGCCCAGATTGATCAGGAAGTCATCAATGGATGTCGTCACCTGTTGTGGCTGGTTGTAGATCATATGAAGATCGACACCCAGAGGCTGGCTGTTTTCAAGCTCTTCAAGCCGTTTGGAAACATTGTCGCCAACCTCCGTCACATTTACCCCTTCGGCAAAGGAAATGCCGATCGTCATGGCCGGACTGCCGTTGAAACGGTAGACATGAGACGGCGGGTCTGCATAATCGACTTTCACATCTGCAATGTCTGAGAGATAGACAACATCGTCTCCGGCCTGTCCCAGAAGGATGTCCTTCATTTGATCCACGGTGCTGTAATCTCCGGTCGAGCTGATGCGGATATACTCACTTCCGACCTTTATGCTGCCTGCATTGGTGACCACATTCTGGTTTTGTAACAGGGCCTGAAGTGAAGACACCGAGAGATTATGCGCAGCGAGCTTGGACCTGCTGATTTCAAGAATAATCTGCTTTTGCAAGCTACCGCCGATGACAACCTTGCCCACACCATCAACCAACACGAGCTCACGTCGCAGAAAGTCGACATAGTCGCTTAACTCCTGATGGCTATATCCATCGCCGGTCACGGCCATATAGATGCCATAGACATCGCCGAAATCATCGTTGATGACAGGGGGATAGGAGCCCGTCGGCAAGTCTGCGCTCATATCATTGATCTTGCGCCGCATTTCATCCCAGATCTGCTTTAGCGCGGCGTCCCGATATTTGTCTTTCATCTCAACGGTTACCTGGCTAAGGCCCGCAGATGAGATGGAAGTGATATGATCGACGTAAGGCAATTGTTGCAGGGCCGTTTCAATCGGCAGCGTTATTTCTTCTTCTACCTCATACGAAGATGCGCCTGGATAGGCAGTGGCAATAACAGCTTCCTTGATCGTGAATTCTGGGTCTTCAAGGCGCCCCAGATTCATATAGGCATAAACGCCCCCTGCGAGCAGCAGGATGGTCATCATCCAGCTAACAACCTTATTCTTGATGGCGTAGTCTGTGAGTGTCATTACTCTCGTCCTGCAAACAATGCGCATGTCGGGAAAGGGGCTTCCCTTCGCATTTGCACAAATTCGGCGTCAGCCTGAACGGGAGCATGCGGACACCCGTTCGCGTTTCGAAAAGGAGAGGGGCTTACAGCCCTCCTTCTTTCTTGAGTTTTCTAACCTTCATACCCTCGGAGACATAGGAAACACCGATGGCTATGACGCGGTCTCCATCTTCAAGCCCTTCAGAGATGCGCAGTTGTCCATCCTGAATGCCATAGACCTTGACCTCGGTCTTGTGGGCTTCGTTCTGATCGCTCAGCTTCCAGACCCAACGCTTACCATTTTCATCAAATACAGACTCGAGTGGAACCAGAACGCCGCCATCATCACTATGGGACAGAAGGGTTGCCAGATTGAGACTTGCTGTTACGCTCATGCCGGGAAAAACGGTCAGGTCATCGGGGCGAGGCATGGTGACTGTTACCTGATAGGAGCGGGTCACCGGATCAGGAATTGTATCAATTTGCTTGTAGGTCGCGGTAAAACTCTTGCCCGGAAGGGCGTCAAACGCAACCTGCAGCGTTGGCTTCACTTCGAGCTTGCGTGGGTTGAAACGCAAAAACAGCTTTTCAGGAACATTGAACTCGACATCGATATTCTTGGTGCTAAGAAACTGAGCGATCTGTGTGCCTGCCGCAATGGTTTGATAGCGCTCGACATAGGTCTTGGCGATAAGGCCATCGAAGGGAGCTTCAAGCCGGGTGTATTTCACGTTGTCCCGCGCAGCCTTGAGGGCAGAGCGGGTCGATTTGAAATTTGTCTCGGCAGAATCCAGAGTAGACTTGGCTACATGCTTCTGCTCGAAGAGTTTCTTTGTGCGCTCGAGATTGATTTTGGCCAGATCAAAAGCCGCCTGTCGTGAATCTACTACTGTCCGATAGGGCTCATCATCAAGCCGAGCTATAAGCTCACCCTTTTTCAGGGTCTGCCCAGCATGCACAGGAAAATCCTCGATCTGTCCGTCAACGCGAAAGGAAAGAATCGCCTTGCGCGAGGCCGTCGTCACACCGGGGAATGACTTGGGTAGGCTAAGGGCAACACGCTGCGCTGTTGCAATCTTGGCCGGACGTGCAGAAGGATCTTCAGCGCCATTTTCATTGGCATCTGCAGAATTGAAGAAGGATTCATTGCATCCGGATAGCAAAAGAGCCATCAGGCCAATCAGCATGAAGTGTTTTGACATGAGCCGAACCGAGAAAGTGTGAATGGCAACTTATTGCGCATTGATCGCGCGCGTTTGTTCGCTGTAAACATACATACGTGTATGAATAAATGTAAAGTAGAAATATTATGAGATACCTGCTATCTCCCCTGAGAAGGGAGGTAACATAATTAATATTCTATTGCTGGCGGACAAAGAGAGTGGCGAGAAAAACAAAAGCTGAAAAGGAAAAGACCTATCAGGCCCTGATAGAATCGGCTGCCGAGTTGTTCCGGAGCCAAGGCTTCACTGCGACGACATTAAATGAAATAGCCGAGCGGGCAGGGGTGACGCGCGGGGCTTTCTACGGACATTTCTCGAGCAAGTCAGAAGTGATTCAGGCTATTTGGGAAGAGCAGGCATTGCCCTTTTTTGAGCCCATCAAGGACACCTTGCTCAATTTGCCCCAGGACAGACCTGCCGAGGTATTCCGTCAACAGATCAATAGCTTGCTCGAGCTGTTCGAAGACAACAACATCGTTGGCCGCGCCTTCTTCATCATCATGCACAATATGGAGATATCGGATAAGGACAAGGAATTGGTCGAGTTTTTGTCTGATAAATATAAGCTCTATGAGCAGGTGCTGTGCTGTGCATATAAAAATCTGGGCGAAGCGGGAAAGCTGAAGCAAGGCATTAATCCCGACCATGCCGCCATGGGCTTTCTTTATATCCTCATTGGCATGATAAACATGGCACTATTGCCGTTTGGCGACTTCGATTTTGAGCGGGATGGTTATCCGGTATTTGAACACTATCTCAATAGTGTTCTGAAGAAATAGGGAACTTCATTCATTAGAATTTGTCATGAGAGAGACGGTGTGGTTTGACACTGCGCACAAATTGCTAATTCTTCAAATGATTGATCAATCGAGAGAAAATGCAAAAGCGATAGAAAGGCGTTCTTGCGCCAAGCGCGGAGGAAACTTTTCGAGGCTTATGTGGAAATGTCATTCTCATGACAAAATAGCCATTGATTCAACACCTCATGATCTTTAAACAGGTCCGCGGAGAGGTGGCCGAGTGGCTGAAGGCGCGCCCCTGCTAAGGGCGTAGGCGGGTAACTGTCTCGAGGGTTCGAATCCCTTCCTCTCCGCCATATATTCCAATTAAGTATTGTGATTGACCTGTTCGCATGAATTGAGAGATTGCATATCTCCACTTTATTACACCGTCAATATATCTGCCTTTTCAGTTTTGATTGACTATCACTAAGCCCTCAATATAGCCGGTTTTTTCCTGGCTAAAATTCAGCTGAATGCGTTCCGGAACTGAGTATCCGCTTGAGATTCCATAATATGCTTCGTGTATTCGATCAGAGAGCAATGCCAACTTGGCGCGCTTTCTCTTTAGATAATTTTGTCACACTTCCCGCACCATAGAAACAGACTTGATCATCGCCTGAAGCTGGTCTCCCGTCTTTAGGTTGAGGGAATGGAGGCTTTTGTTTGAGATGCGGGCTATGAGGGTCTGGCGGTCTAGATCTTCGCCTAGAGTGAGGAATATATTGGCCATATGGTTGCCGAAGGGCTGGATGGTTTCGATGGTAACGGTCGGGGTGTTGAGGATGGACGAAGATCCTTCGGACATGTGCCGGGAGAGGGCGACGTCGCTGGCCTCGATCCTGAGGCGGATGGGATGTCCAATCGGTCCTTTGACGCCGGGGATATAAAAGGGGAGCCCGGAGACCATGATAGTGCTGATGCCAAAGGAATCGTCCCTTGCGATGAGGGTGCCGCCAAGGACGGAAGCAGCATCTGGCATGCGAGCCAGCGACAGATCTGGATTGGACAGGAGGGACTGCAGCGGTCCTGCGGCCTTGACCTGACCTTTTTCCATCAGAACCATCTGGTCGGCGAGGCGTTCCACTTCTCCAATGTCATGGCTGACATAGAGCATGGGGATCTTCAGCTCATCATGCAGACGCTCCAGATAGGGCAGAATCTCGTTCTTGCTGAAGCGGTCGAGTGCGGCCATGGGCTCATCCATCAGCAGAATACTAGGGCAGGAGAGAAGGGCACGGCCGATGGCCACCCGCTGACGTTCCCCACCCGAGAGCTTGTTGGGAGAGCGCTTGAGCAGCGGCCCGATGCTGAGCAGCTCGATGACATCACCCAGATTAAGTCGGGCCGTGTCGGACGGATCAAGGGGGCGGCTGCGCTTTTGCCCATAGACGAGATTCTGCTCAACGGAGAGATGGGGAAAGAGGCTTGCTTCCTGAAAAACATAGCCGACGGGACGCTTGTGGGCAGGCAGGAAGCGGGATTTGTCTTGCCAGATGTCGCCCTTGAGGGAAAAGAAACCCTCTTTCATGGCATTGAGCCCGGCAATACAGCGCAGGACGCTGGTCTTGCCACAGCCCGAGGGGCCAAACAGGGCGGTGATGCCGGCGGCCGGCAACGCAAAGGCCGCGTCCAGCATGAAGCTACCCTGAGGGCCCTTAAAGTGGGCTGAGATCATATCTGAATGCTCATTCTGAGGAGTGAATGGGAGAAGGGGGGCGGTCATTGCATCCGCCTCCTTAAACGCTTCTCGATGGTTGTTGTGCTGAAGATGACAAGGAAGGAGAAGACAAGCATGCCGCCAGCCAGAATGTGAGCCTTGTTCCACTCCAGCGTCTCGACATAATCATAAATGGCGATGGAGAGCACCTTTGTCTCGCCGGGAATGTTGCCGCCGATCATCAATACGACCCCGAACTCTCCCACCGTGTGGGCGAAGCTGAGAATGGTGCCGGTGATGAGGCCGGGCCTTGCCAGCGGCAGCACGACGGAGAAGAAGCAATCCAGTGGTGACGCGCGCAGGGTTGAGGCCACTTCCAATGGGCGTTCCCCGATGGCTTCAAAGGCATTGCGCACCGGCTGAACCATGAAGGGCAGCGAGTAGATGATGGAGGCCACGGCGAGGCCAGCGAAGGTGAAGGGCAAGGTGTGCCCGACCACCGCCGCTATGGAGCGGCCGAGCATGCTGTTTGGCCCCAGCGCCAATAACAGGTAGAAGCCGAGAACGGTTGGCGGTAGTACCAGAGGTAGGGAGACCAGTGTGCCGACCACTTCCTTCCACCAGCTCTTTGATCTGGCGAGCCACCAGGCAATCGGCGTGCCGATAATCAGCAGCAGAATGGTCACGGTGATCGCCAGTTCCAGTGTCAGGATAATGGCTTCGAGCAATGCTTGTCTCCTTCTTGCTCTTCTCTTGCCTCTTTCTTGGCGGAGGTGGCTGTCTATTCGACACCATAGCCGAATTTGAGAATGATTTCTCGGGCGGTTTTCCCTTTAAGGAACGCCAGGAAGGACTTGGCAGCTTCATCCTCTGCTCCGGTTTGAAGCAAGACCGCATCCTGCTTGATAGGAGAGTACAGGTTAGCAGGAACAACCCACTGTGAGCCCTCTTTGTTGTTGACGACCTGAGACTGTGCGACAAAGCCCAGTTGCGCATTGCCGGAGGCCACGAACTGGTGGGTTTGGGAAATACTGTCACCGCGCACCAGCGCATCCATTACGGCAGTCGGGACGTCAAGCTTGGCGAGAGTTTCCATGGCGGCGGCGCCATAAGGGGCAGTCTTGGGATTGGCGATTGCGAGCTTTTGGAATTTGCCAGGCTGCTTGAGAACAACACCTTCGCTATCAACCAAATCGGGATACGTGCTATACAGCACGATCTTGCCCTGAGCATAGGTGAAGCGGCTATCGGGGACCGCCAGTCCGTCTGTCTCTGCTTTGATCGGCCGGGCCTGATCAGCTGCCAGAAACACGGAGAAAGGAGCGCCATTGGCGATCTGGGTATAGAGCTTGCCGGTGGAGCCAAAGCTGAGCGTTGCCGTGTGGTCTGTTTCTGCTGCAAAGGCTGTTGCAATTTCCTTGGCAGCTGCCGTGAAGTTGGCCGCAACGGCTACCTTGGTGTTGGCTGCTTGGGATGGGCCAGCAAGGCCAACAAGAGAGAATGTAAGGACGGATAGAGAGAGCAGCTTTTTGAAAGATGAATTCATAAGGACGGAGCCTTTCGAGGTGGGCGAGTTGTTTGAAACATGGTGTATTAAAAGGGCTGCTATTCGACGCCTAGGATGATTTGGGATGCCTTGATGATAGCGTACATCCTGTCGCCAGGTTTTATGTTGAGGCTCTCGGTGCTCTGACGGGTGATAACGACAGCGAGGGTTTTGCTGTTACCGATATCGAGCTGTATCTCGCTATTTACCGCGCCCGGCTCAACGGAGCTAACCGTGCCCCGAATTTGGTTGCGGGCAGAGAGGCGCGCACCTTCAGTGTCAGCCATCAACACGGGCGTTGAAGCCTTGATGAGGGCGAAGGCTTCGCTGCCGACGCGCAAATCCAGTGTCTCGGCGCTTTTATTGGTGATGACGGTGGTCAACATCGTTTGTTCCGATACACGCAGACTGATCTCTGAATTGACAGCGCCGGTGATGACCTCTTCGACGACACCATGAAAAACATTGCGGGCACTCGTGCGCATGGCAAAACTCCATAGAAGGGGGCTAGCAAGTGGGGAACTGCCCGGATTGCCGCAGATATCCTGTTCGATTTCCGCTAGAAAGGCATTGAGCCGCTCGGTGAGGTGTTGGTGAGCGACCAAAGCCTTGCGCCCCTCGTCGGTAAGGACCGCGCCACCGCCTTTTTTACCACCAGGCTTTGCGTTCACGAGCGGAGTGCTAAACAGGTTGTTGAGTGCATTGACTGCATCCCAGGCTGCCTTGTAGCTGATTTTCAATTGCTTGGCCGCAGCCGAGATCGAACCTTCCTGGTCTATCTGGGACAAGAGAGCAAAGCGCTCTGCACTGGCTCTGTGTCCTGCCTTGTCGAGGAAAGACAGGATGGGCCGAACCGATTGTGGTTGTCTGGTCATGCTTATGCTCTCGTGCGTTATGTATATCAACTTCACATCGACATATAACGAAAGAATGCAAAACTGCGAGGCAGTGTCAATTCTGAAATTTGCGTTTATCAACTAAAAATAGAGAGCTGGCTGATACGTATAGTTTACTTATGATTTAAAATTGAAAGTGACTATAGTTGCCCATGGTATTCTGAAAAATGCTTATGTAAAAATTCTCAGTATAGATATTTGGTCAATCGAATACCTTTATGAGACGTTTCAGTCTCTGATATTTACGAAATCAAATCTTTTGAACTGTCACTTTTTGCACTTTCTTTTGAGCTCCCTCAAATGGTGCGGGCAGAATGTTCTGGACTAAGCTGAGATTTGGTAGTCAGCCCTGCAAATCTCTTTGTTTTCAGCGCGGGGCACCGCTCGTTATGTGCCTCGACTCGCGGAAGCAATCCGACAGTCATCGAGTGCGAAAAATCACGGAAAAAGCCTGTACCAAAAGCAATGGTCTCTTCATATATGCTCGATGCTTATCCACTTGGTATCTCAGTGGTAAGACCAATATTTGCATTTTATTTCGGAATCGAATTATTTCAAATAGATAAAAGATAGAGCTATTAGATATTGAAAAATATAAATAAAATATTTTTTGCATTTGGATTTTGGTAATTGAAATGCCGGAAATCAATGTGCAGGGTAAATGGCTAATGATGATTTTTTCCAAAACAGTTTGAGCATTTGGTTTTTAGAGATTACGCTTTGAGTAAGGGTTGGGAGGCCATACATGAACAGCAACGACGAGTTCGCAAATCAGCCAAAAACAAGCAGCGCTGACCGGATTGTGTCCTACTTCAAGGAACGCATTTTGCAAGGCGACCTGAAGGTTGGCGACAAGATCAAATCCGAGCGCGATCTGGCTCAGGAGTTGTCTGTCGGTCGGCCTTTGTTGCGCGAAGTCATCCGTTCACTTTCCATGCTCGGCATTCTGGATGTGCGCCACGGTAGTGGCACCTACATCGGCAAGGTTGACCTGAGCATGTTGTCGGATTTCTTCACCTTCTGCTTTTCTCAGGAACAGGCCATTCTGGAAGATGTTTTTCAAGCTCGCATCGCAATCGAATGTCAGGCAATCCGACTGGCATGTGAACGCGCCAACGAAGTTGACCTGAACCGGCTAGGAAAATGGCTGAATATTCTGGTCGCGACGCTTGAAGATCCGGAAGAGGGCGGACATGCCGACTTTATGTTCCATCAATCGATCGTGCATGCCAGCCACAGCCAATCATTGATTACGTTATACGGTGCATTGTCAGAGCTGCTCAAGCGCAGTCATATTCAGCGCCGGCAAACATTCCGTCAGAATGACGGGGTGGAAGATTTGGTAGCCGCACATAGGGAGGTGTTTCTATCAATTGTTGCAAAGAATGCCGACGAGGCCGACAAACGGTTGAGGGAGCATTTTGCAATTGGCGACGTCCTGCGTCGTAAAAACCTGATTTCTCAATATCTTGGATCTCAGGAGAAAACTCAGACAGTTAACTAGGTTTTGGGAGGAACTCAGATGTTCTTGAAGAATGCTCGGCAGCTTGTGCTCGCCGCGACGGTATGCCTTTGCGCTTTTCCGGCTTCGGCGGTCACATTGCGCTACGCCCATGTTGGTTCAGAAGGTGATTTTCAAACTCGGTTTGCGGCAGAAGCTGCGGACGAGATCAACGATGCGCTTCAGGATGAAGTCGAGATACAGGTCTATCCTGCTAGCCAGCTCGGCAACGTTGCCGAAATGGTCGACGGTGTAAAACTGGGCTCGATCCAGATGGGGCATCACGACTTTGCATCACTCGCCCGTATGGTTCCTGATGCCGCGGTTTTCAATGCGCCCTTCATCTATCGTGACGCAGCGCATGCATTGGAGGCGACCAATCCAGCGACTTCAAAAGCCCTTCAGCAGATCAACGAAAAGCTTGTTAAAGAAGGTGGTGTTCGCATCATCGGCCGTATCTATCGCGGCGCACGGCAGTTGTCTTCCAACTTCTTGATCAAGTCACCTGATGATATGAAAAACAAGCCGTTTCGTGCCGTGCCGCTTGATCTGTGGGTGTCTATGATCAAAGGTATGGGCGCAACGCCAACTCCGGTTGAGGTGTCCGAACTGCCGACCGCGCTGATGACCGGTCTGGTTGTAGGGCAGGAAAACCCGTTGACGATGATCGCTGCCAACAAACTCTATGAAGTGCAGAGCCATGTTGCCATGACCAGCCACATGCAGTCGATCCTCGCAATCTTCATCAACGAAAAAGTCTGGCAAGGACTGACGGAAGATCAGCGCACGACAATTTCTGCGATCCTTGATGACAAGGCTAATCAGTCTCTTGAATGGGCTCAGTCCTCGCAGGACGAACTTGTCAAGGAACTGACCGAGAAGGGCATGACCTTCACCACCGTCGATACTGGCCTTGACCTCAAGGCTTTCCAGGACCGTGTTCTCAAGCAGATCTCAGAAGATTTCCCTTCCTATGATCCGTATATCAAAGAGATCCAGGCCATGGAATGAGGCTTGAGCTGATGCTCGATCCGGGGTGTTGCCCGCTCTAGGCAGGCAACATCCTCGATCCCGCAGGGTCATTGCGGTGGCCCTGCATTCCTTTCCTCGCCGCGACTGGTCTTTTCCAATGAAACGTCTCTATCAAATTCTATGCGTGGGTCTGCTCGCTGCTTTGGTGTTTCTGCCTCTGCTGCAAGTGATCATGCGCGATCTACTCGGCGCCGCCCTCATCGGGTCCGGAGAGCTCACCCGTTTTCTGCTAATCTGTCTGGTGTTCGTGTCCTATCCCCTCGTTATCGACAATCGCGAGAATGTCGTTATGTCGGAGCTCAGAAGCCTCATCACCGGCAAGGCTGGCATAGCTCTCACCTTTCTCATCAGCATATCGGCCACCATTGCCTGTGCCTTCCTGAGCTACACAGCCTATATCAGCATCATGGGTAATCTGACCAACTCGACCCCGACGCTTAAAATCCCGTCCTGGATATTCTTTGGCGCGACATTTCTCGGTGCGGGGCTGGGCGCTCTGGTTCACTTGCGCCAAGGGCTGCATGGCTCTGCCAGCCCCGCGATAAAGGGAGAGTGACATGGGCCTTATCATGATCTTCTTCTTTTTGGTGCTGTTCCTTTTGGGTTTTCCAGTCGTCTATGCGATCCTCATTCCCTCGATCGGCTATGTTGTAATCGAAGGGTTGCCGATAGCGCTTCTTGCGCAGCGGGTGACCTATTCACTCGACAGTTTCCCCCTTGTGGCTGTGCCGGTTTTCATCTTTGTCGGAAACCTGATGAATCTTTCCGGTATTACCGACAGGATTTTCAAGTTTGCTGACACGCTGGTCGGACGCATTCCTGGCGGATTGGCGCAGGTAAACATCTTTTCCAGTCTCATCTTTTCGGGGATGTCCGGAGCAGCACTTGCTGATATTGGCGGTCTGGGGAAAATTGAGATCGAGGCAATGAAAAAGCGTGGCTTCGCCGCTCCTTTCTCGGCCGCAGTGACGGCTTCTTCGGCAGTTGTCGGGCCGATCTTTCCTCCAAGTATCCCGCTTATTGTCTATGGTTCGGTGACCAGCGTTTCGATCATTCAGTTGCTGATCGCGGGGATCATTCCAGCCCTTATTTGCATTGTTCTGCTGATGATTACAGCGGCGATGATCGCCATTGTTACCAAGATGCCTCGTTCGGAACGCTGGCCCACCTGTCGCGAAATCGTAAGCAGCTTCTTGCCGGCGCTTCCTGCCTTACTTACCCCGATCCTGATGATAGCCGGCATGATGCTGGGTATCTTTACGCCGACCGAGGCAGCCTCCGTAACGGCAGCCTATGTGCTTCTGATCAGCGCCGTCGTTTATCGCGAGCTGACGCTGAAGCATATCTGGACCGCGTTGCTTCTCACGCTGCGCAGCACCAGCGCCATTCTTATTATCGTGGCGGTAGCCTCTCTGTTTGGCTGGATCCTAGCTATCGAACAGATTCCTCAGGATTTCTCCAAGGTTATCCTGCAGTTGTCGACAGATCCGATCGTGCTGTTGGTCATAGCCAACCTGATCTTCTTTGTTGTGGGGATGGTGCTCGATTCCACCACCGCCACGCTGTTGGTCGTGCCGATCATTGCGCCACCTCTGGTCATGGCTGGGATTGATCCTGTGCATCTGGGTATTGTTGTTATTTTCAACCTGATGCTCGGGCTTTTGACGCCCCCTATGGGACTGTCGCTGTTTTTGGTGTCTTCCATCGCAGGCATTTCCTTGCGGGCTCTGCTCAAGGCCTTGCTGCCCTTCTATGTCCCGCTGCTGCTGTGCCTCGGGATTATCACTTTTGCCGAGGATGTCGTGCTCTGGCTTCCCGGTTTCCTCAGATAATTCTCCTTTCAAAGGGTTCGTTACATGAAAATCGTCATTGGTTCAGATCATGCGGGATTCCCGCTAAAGAAAACCGTCATAGACCTCATCGAGGCTCAAGGGCACACCGTAATGGATGTTGGTTCCTATACGCCTGATCCGGTTGATTTCCCAGACATTGCCCGCGCGTTGACTGCGGAGATCCTCACTGGAGGGGCTGACCGTGGCATCATGGTTTGCGGCACCGGCGTCGGTGCGTCTATTGCTGCAAACAAGGTCGCCGGCATTCGCTCTTCCGTCTGCCATGACATCCACTCGGCGCATCAATGCGTCGAGCATGATGATGTCAATGTGATGTGCATTGGTGCTCAGATCGTCGGCCCCTGGCTGGCTAAGGATCTGGTTCTCGCCTATCTGGATGCCGAATTTTCTACCGATGAAGACTTCCGTCGACGGGTAGAGAAGCTTCAGGAAATGGACCTTGAACGAAGCAAGGATACCTGAAGTTCTCACATGAAAACACATGGAAGGGGCTGTCTACCAGCGCATGCAGAGTTCCGCCCCTTCCTATAAATCCTACCCCAGACCAATTGCTTGAGGAGAGCCCGATGACAATCACCGTATTCGGATCAGCCAATCTCGATCTGACTGTTGGTGTAGAAGCGATGCCAGTTGCCGGTGCAACCATTCACGCCAAAGACTATCGAACGGGCCTTGGTGGCAAAGGCGCCAATCAGGCAATTGCCGCGCACAAAATGGCAAAAGACCCGGTTCGCTTTGTCGCGGCGATCGGTGAGGACAGTTTTGGTGACCAGCTGGTTGATGCATTGTCTTCGGAAGGGCTGGCACTTGATCATCTGGTTCGACGGGCAGATTCTGGCACCGGCATAGCCGTTATCCACCTTGATGCTGGCGCGCAAAACATGATTTCAGTTGTTGGAGGCGCTAATTTGTCATGGCCTGATACGGGGCCGGATCCCTCTGTCTTTGCCGGCGCCAAGGTCGCGTTGTTTCAGCTGGAAACCCCATTGGCAGCGACGCTTTCTGCGATGAAAGCGGCGAAGGAAGCCGGCGCAATCGTCATTCTCGATCCCGCGCCAATGCCAGCGGATACCGAATCCTTGAGGGATTTCCTGTCTCTGGCCGATATAGTTACCCCAAATGAGACTGAGGCGGCCGGACTTGTCGGCTTCCAACTAGACGATTTTGACGGTGCCCTTGGCGCTGGCCGAAAAATATGTGCCATGGGATGCGCCGCAGCCGTGCTCAAGCTCGGGAGCAGGGGCCTTGCCTATGTTACCACGGCTAATGAATCTGGGGTGCTTACCCCGTTCAAGGTGAATGCCATTGATACGGTTGCTGCTGGTGACAGCTTCAACGGAGGGCTCGCTGCTGCCTTGGCTGAGGGCAACACGCTTGAAGCCGCGTTGAGATTTGCGTCAGCAGCTGGAGCTTTGGCTACAACGCGCCGTGGCGCCAGTGCTGCCGTACCATCGCGCAATGAAGTGGATGCGCTTATTGCCTTAGAGGCATAGGACACTTCAAGCTCATGAGGGTTTAGTACTTCCGTTCCCTACGCCCTCCGAATGTGGGTCCGCGAGGGCAACATTCTCGGCAACAGTACTCCCCAGAGCGACGCCGGAAATTTGCGCGCGCTCCATACGTTGAAGAAGGGATCCAATCCTCTTTGCCGCGTCTTCTGGCGCAAGGCCGCCATCGCGGATATTGGAAATGCAGTTGCGACGACTGTCCGGTAGTCCCTGTTCTGGCGCCCAGGTGATATAGGCACCAAGACTATCTGCAGAAGAAAGACCGGGCCTCTCGCCAATAAGTACCACGACCGCCTTGGCCTGAACCGTCGCACCGATTTCGTCGCCAATGGCAACGCGACCGCGTTCTGCCAACACGATTCCGGCGGGGTCTGGCAAGAGCGATTGCAGGTGGGTAACAACTTCGATTGCATTGGCATTTACTGCCGTTGCAGACAAACCATCCGCAATGACTATGATAATGCCCTCGCGTGGCAAGATGGAGAGATCTGTGTCTGGGGCTAGCTTTCTACCCAGATCCGGTCTGCGTATATAGCTCGAGCGATCAGGTGCAGCGCTGCTCACACTGGCTAGAGGCCAGAGGTCAAGCGCCTTACGCAAGCTGGTCTTGTCCATGTCGGACCAGACTGCTTCACGCGCGCGCGCATGATCGAGTGCGAAGGCCAGGGAAGCGACGGTCGGCAAACCACTACCTGAACGACCAAGTGCAACACGAGCCGCAGTCATTTTACGCAGTTGCGTATCAAGTTGGCTTACGGTGACGTTCTTTTTCATTGAGCGGTCTCCGTCAGAGCTAGAAGGGAAGGACCGCTCAGGACTGGCTCGGAGCGCATCCGACCCGTCTTATCTGTGATCCCCTTCTTCTCCATCCAGTCAGCAAATTCGGGAGCCGGGGCTTTGTGAAGGGTTTCACGCACAAAGATTGCATCATGGGAAGAAAGGCTTTGGTAATTGAGCATAATGTCATCGGCTCCCGGTACGCAGATGACGAAATTGACACCAGCCGCAGAAAGCGAAACAAGCAGACTATCCATGTCATTCTGATCTGCATCAGCATGGTTGGTGTAACAGACATCAACGCCCATCGGCAGACCAAATAGCTTGCCACAGAAGTGATCTTCAAGGCCGGCACGCATGATTTGCTTGCCGTTATATAGATATTCCGGTCCTATAAAACCCACCACTGTATTGACGAGAAGAGGCCTGAATTCACGCGCCACAGCATAGGCTCGGGCCTCCATCGTCTGCTGATCCATTCCATGATGGGCATCAGCGGAAAGGGCCGCCCCCTGTCCTGTTTCGAAATACATGACATTGTTGCCGATCTTGCCCCGTTTTAAAGACAGGGCAGCCTCATGGGCTTCGCGAAGCAGGGCCAAACTAACACCAAAGCCTTCATTCGCTTTCTGTGAGCCTGCAATGGACTGGAAGACAAGATCGACCGGGGCTCCACGCGCTATCGCCTCCAATGCCACAGTTACGTGACCAAGACAGCAATGCTGGGTTGGTATTTCCAAGGCTTCGACCAATCTGTCGAGCAGCGACACAATGCGGATATAGTCTTCCACCGTATCGGTTGCTGGATTGACACCGATTACTGCGTCTCCGGTTCCCATGATCAGGCCATCAATTGCTGAGGCCAGAATACCTTTGCTGTCGTCTGTGGGATGATTGGGCTGATTGCGGGTGGCCATGCGTCCTGCAAGGCCGATTGTATTGTTGAATTTTGTGACCACACGGCATTTTTCAGCAACCGATATCAGGTCTTGAGATCTCATGATCTTGGAGACAGCCGCGACCATCTCCGGCGTCATCCCGGGTTGTAGTTTCCTCAAGATATCCGTTGTTGTCGTCGGGGCCAGCAACCATTCACGGAATTCCCCGACGGTCATATGGGAGATAGGAGCGAAGGCAGATAGATCATGGCGGCTATATATCAGGTCTGTGACTTCATCATTCTCAATACCCAGAATGTCCGTATCTAGAAAAGCTTGAAGGGGCAGATCGGCAAGCGCGACCTGCGCGGCCAGTCTCTCCAAAGGGCCTTGCGCTGCAATGCCAGCCAGTTGATCGCCGGATCGTTCGGGCGTGGCCTTTGCGAGCAGATCTTTCAAACTCTCAAAGCGATAACGGGTTTGCCCTATGGTCGATGAATAGCTCACGTAGTTAATCCATTTAGCTTTAATAGGAGGCGATGGGGCTCATGTACGGTCACTTCGCTCATGGCCTATATGTCGTCTACATGGAGCGATGTTCGGTCCGAGATTCAAACCAACAGGACGTGCATTGGGGTCCTTATCCTGTTTGTGATCTTTGCAAAATACGGGGGAGCAGCTGGCGTAGAATAATCGGAGCAATTACGACCAACCCCACCGCAGTCGCGATCAGGTTTGGTGCCACCAACAGCAAAGCCGCAATTACCAGAATGATGCGTTCAAACCAGTAGAGCGGTGCAAAGAGCCAGTTTGAAACAGCCGACGCCAGAATCCAGATACCAAGCACAGCGCCGCCAAAGGCCAGAGCGAAGGCTTGCCAGGTAAAGCCATCGGTTACGATCAGAAGGGCTGGCTGGAAGGCAAAGACAAAGGGGACGAGCGCCTTGCCCATGCTCAGGCGGAAAGCTGTGTTGCCTGCTTTGAACGCGTTTGCGCCTGCGATCCCCGCGCCTGCATAGGCTGCCATGGCCACCGGAGGAGTCACATCTGCAAGAACGCCGTAATAGAAGACGAAATAATGGGCCACCATCTGCTGCACGCCGAGCATACCCAAAATAGGGGCGGCTACTGCAACCATGATAATGTAGTTAGCGGTTGTGGGAATGCCGCAACCCATCAAGATGCAAACCACCGCAGTTAGCATCAGTGTGAATAGCAGTGTCAGTGATGGCACTGTCATCAGCTCGAACGGCAAGAAGGCGATCATTGCATGAAGCGATGTAGCCCATCCTTGCGCGATACTGGTGACCATATAGGCAATTTTGAAGCCGACGCCAGTCAAAGTCACAACCCCGATCACAACCCCCACCAGCGCTGCAGCCGCCGTTACCGACAAGGATTGTTTGGCGCCCAGAATAAAGCCTTCAAAGACCTCATAAATCGTTCCTTTGATGCCTGCTATAAGGCCGGAGGACTGAACTTGCTGGATCGCCAGAACGGCTATGCAGGCAGATATGGAATAGAAGGCTGCAGCAAAAGGCGTGCGTCCGGAAAGCAGAACGGCAACCAGAATGGCCAATGGGACCACCGACAGCCACCCTTGTTTGAGCACCTTCCAGGCGTTTGGCAATTCGGACGCTGACATGCCCCTCAGACCGAGGCGACGGGCTTCCAAATGGACCTGAACCAGAACGCCGAAGAAATGCATGAAGGCAGGCACAAGCGCCGCCGTCAGGATCGTGGTAAGCGGCACATTGAGATATTCAATCATCAGAAAGGCGACCGCGCCCATAACGGGGGGCGTGATCTGCCCTCCGGTTGAGGCGGCCGCTTCAACTGCGGCTGCGAAATGGCGTGGATAGCCGATGCGGATCATGGCCGGAATGGTGAGTGCTCCTGTGGTCACCGTGTTGGCAATGGATGAACCCGAGATCGAGCCGAGCATGGCCGAAGACAGCACGGACACCTTTGCCGGACCGCCCGCATAACGTCCGGCGAGCGCAGAGGCGACATCGATAAACAACTGCCCCAATCCAATGCGCGTTGCCATCACACCGAATAGCACGAAGTGGAAGACATAGGTGGCGATCACGCCGAGGGCCGTGCCGTAGATTCCTTGCGAAGTGAGATAGAGATGGTTGACAATATTGGCCCAACTGGCACCCGGATGAACAAGGATCCCCGGCATGGATTTGCCGAAATAGGCATAGGCCATGAACAGAATTGCGATGACCGGCAGTGGCCACCCCATCGACCGGCGTACCGCTTCCAGCAGCACAACAATCATGACCGTTCCCATGAATATATCAATGGGCAATGGGTTGCCGACGCGAAAGGCAAGTTCACTATAGATCCACGGAACATAAAGCGCACTAAGCACTCCGGCAATGGCAAGAGCCCAGTCAAGCAACGGCAGTCCGAAAGGCGCATTCCAGCTTGGAGTGACGATCTTTTTGCCAAAGGCCGAGAAACTGAGAAAGACCACCAGCAAAGTTACACCCAGATGCAGTCCGCGGTGAACCGTCGCCTGAGGAATACCAAAGCCGGCTGTATAATAGTGATAGCACGAGAGGAGAAACAGGATCGCTGCCGTGATCAGCGTCAAGGGCCAGGCCAGTGTCCGGAAGCGGAGTTCCGGGTCAAATTCTTCTTCGATTGCCTGAAGTTCGTCGGCTGATAGATGATGGATTTCCTCGCCATCGTCTTGTTTGCTGCGGTCCTCTGTCATCCCGTGCGCTCCTGTCGGATAGTGGTAAAGGGGGCAAGACCTGCCTCGCCCCCCTTCAGATCTGTCTAAGGTTCGGGCATTGGCCCGAGCCTACTAGCCTATTTCAAAAGGCCAGCTTCCTTGTAGAATTTCTCCGCACCCGGATGCAGTGGAATGCCGACACCGTTAAGGGCCGTGTCTTCAGTGATCATCTTGCCTTTGGCATGGCCCGCGTCGAGCAGTTTGCGGGTGTTCTTGTTCCAAAGGGCCTTGGTGATGTTGTAAACCAGTTCTTCTGGCTGGTCAGCGCTCGTAACCCACTGAGCACCAACGGAGAGCGTATTTACTCTGTCTGCATTGCCTTCATAGGTGCCGCCAGGAATGGTGTCCGGGCCAAAGAATTTGAAGTCTTCGCAGATTTTCGGAGCTTCATCGCAGGTGATCGGGATGAGTTTGACATCATGCTGGCTAGCCAACTCTGAAATAGCACCAGCAGGATAGCCGCCTACAAAGAAGAAGGCATCCATGGCACCGTCGCGCATCCGGTCTGCAGCCTGATCGGGCTTCAGATATTCCGGCTCAATGTCTTCTTCGGTGAGGCCATAGCCATTGAGAATGATTTTTGCATCAACAAGGGTCCCCGAACCGGGCTCATCCATAGAAACGCGTTTGCCCTTAAGGTCGGAAACGCTGGAAATGCCGGAGTCTGCGCTCACGACGAGATGGATGCTTTCCGGATAGAGGTTGGCAATGGCGCGCAGTTTCTCAACGGCAGGTTTGCCTTCCCAGATGCCTGTTCCTGTATAGGCCCAAGTGGCAACGTCGGACTGCGAGAAGCCGGATTCAAGCGTGCCACCGGCAATGGCGTTGATGTTGGCTACCGAGCCGTTGGCCGACAGCGCCGAAGCAATTAGGCCTGGAACTCCGCAAGAACCGCCCTTGTCACATGGACGAGACCCCGGAGGGTTGGAAATCGCGTTGGCAAGAAGCCCGCCAATCGGGTAGTAGGTGCCTGCTGTTCCGCCCGTGCCAATACGGAAAAATGCCATATCCTGAGCCATGGCAGACGAAGCGGCCAGACTAAGCGCAAAAGCGACGCCAGTAATAATCTTAAAGTGTTTCATAAATATCTCCTATCCTCGACAGCAGTGAATAAAAAAAGTTACCGCAACATATCTTCGATCACAAGTTGCTCATGGCTGTTTCGATGCAAAATTTGCTTACAAAACGTGCAAATGAGTCTTTTGATCAAATTTAATGCAGTGAAATTTGGGAAAATAGAAATTCGAAGGCCTGCCGACCGTTTCTCTATCTCAATATTTTAAACTTGACGCTTACCCCCAACTACCAATCGCATTGTCGATTTGACCTGACCACAATCGCCAAAAGAAAAATATTTCAGAAACATACCTGTCATATGCATCATTTTGTGGCATGATGGTCATGGAAACAAAAATCAGGATTGATCGATTTGGGACGCCTTGTTACTGACTTTGGATGGATCGGGAACATGCTCATCATGGTGAGTGTGCTTTGTCTTGTCTATTCGGGTGGCAACTTTACCCATGCTGATGATGTGCAGTCGTCCAGCCGCAATCAGCTCTCTCAAATCGAGACCGACCAGTCTGTTCATGATATGGGGTCACCTTGTAAGGGGTGCCCGCAAATGCAAGAAGAACAGCAGATGCATTGTGGAGGGCAGCTGCTCGCGCTCTCATATGCTGAAGATTCGTCCGGTCCAATCTTAAGTCCTACCGTCCCCGCACACACAGTCCGCGATTTTATCGCTCAAATCTTCTCGCCGGATCCTCCGCCGCCTCGTTTCGCCTGATTGAATTTGAACCATCAATTCAAATAACGATCAAAGGCGAATTTACATGAAAAAGACGTTTCTTTTTGCAGCAACTCTGCTGCTGACAGCTCCCCTTGCGTTGGGGCCGAGGGCGCATGCCCATGATGGTGCAACAGGCATTGTCGAAGAACGTATGCATTCAATGAAGGAAATGGGCAAAGCTGTGCGCGCACTCAAAGCTATGGTGCAAGAGCCAGAGTCTTATGATGCACAGGCTGTCCGCAAACAGGCTCGGCTTATCAAACAGCTCGCTGGTCAAAATCTCATCGACCAGTTTCCTGAAGGATCACTGCAAAAGCCCACCCACGCCAAGCCGGAAATATGGGCTGACTGGGAGCGTTTTTCTCAGTTGTCCAGCCAGCTAGAAAGCTATGCAGGCGGGTTAGCACTTACGGCGGACAATGGGCTGATGATGGATGGTTCCATGATGGAAGGAGCTGGGCATATGGAGAATATGATGGGCACAGATGTCCCTGCGTCCGATCAACTCGGCCAGATGCCAGCCGACGGCGTCTTCACCATGATGGTTGAGACTTGTGCTGCCTGCCACATGGAATTCCGGGCCAGAAAACCATAAAGCTTGGCCTTTTTCTTATTTTCAAAACGAGAATGTGTCCGTGACGCTCAACTTTTGCACTGAAGTATACGGACACCATGATACCGACATCAAAGATGCACCGCGCTTCCCGCACGCCATCTTTGGTTCGCCTATTGGAAAGCGACAATGAAGCTAAATAGACGTAATTTTTGCAAGCTTGGTGCGGGTGCCGCCGCCGCCACAGCGCTCACTCCCTATCATTTTGCCCTTGCGCAAACAGAAGACGGTTTTCTGGAAATTCGCGCCAGAAAGGCCGAACAGTCCCTTTATCCTGATCGTCCGAAATCTGCTGTCTGGACCTATAACGGCACGGCGCCCGGACCGGAAATCCGTGTCAAACAGGGGGAACGAGTGAAGGTGCGTTTCATCAATAATCTGGATGAACCATCCTCCATTCACTGGCATGGCGTGCGCATCGAAAACGCCATGGATGGAGCGTCAGGTTTGACGCAAGACGCGGTCAAACCCGGAGAACGATTTGAATATGAATTTGTTGCTCCTGACGCCGGGACCTATTGGTATCACGCCCATAACCGAAGTTGGAATCAGGTCGGTCGCGGACTCTATGGACCGTTGATTGTTGAAGAGCCATATTCTACCTTCGATGCCGAGCATGACATAACCCTCGTGATAGATGATTGGCTGTTGGATCAGAATGGTCAGTTTGATGAAGGCTCCATGGGCATGATGATGGACTGGAGCCACGCTGGCCGCCTTGGCAACTGGATTACGGTCAACGGCAAGAGTATGCCCGAAATGGACCTGAAGGCGGGGGAAGCCTATCGTTTGCGCCTTATCAATGTAAGCAACGCGCGCACTCTGGAGCTCGATCCAAACCGCATCGGAGCGAAAATTTTGGCCTTTGATGGACAACCGCTACCAGAGCCGATCTCCATGCCCTATGCGCCATATCTATTATCTTCGGCACAGCGCGTGGATCTGCTGGTCATCCCGAAAGAAGGGCAGGGTTTTGCCCTCGAAGAGCTGTCCGGCAACGCGCCATTCCCTTTTGCCTCCTTTTCCGTCACAGGAGAGGCGAATGGCGCTGTTTCTATTCCTGTCCTGAAGCCAAATGCACTCGCCGAGCCAAACCTCGATAAAGCCAAAACACATCGGTTGCACATTACGGGCGGCGCTATGGGGCGTATGGGAAACATGACCTATAAGGGCAAGCCCCTTGGGCGACAGGAGATGATGCAGTCCATGCAGTTTTGGGCGTTCAATGGCGTGGCCAATCTGCCTGAACAGCAGTTCTTTACGGCCAAACGCGGGGAGACTGTGATTGTTGAAATGATCAATGATACTGCTTGGCCACACGCCATGCATATTCACGGGCATCATTTCCGTATCGAGGAAAGGGAAGGCAGCAACATCGATGAAGGACGCCCGTGGAAGGATACCTTCCTGATCGGACCAAGCCAAACGACTAAAATTGCATTTGTTGCTGACAATCCCGGCAAATGGCTACTGCATTGTCACATGCTCGAACATGCTGCTGCGGGCATGACTACATGGTTCGAGGTTGTCTAATGGCCGGTAAGAAAAGATCAAAAAGCCAACCTGTTCCCAAATCCATAATTGTCGCAACAGTTCTGGCTGCTGTCGTAGCTGTTGGACTGGGGGGGATGATTTACGTAAGAGACAGCAGCAGCCAGGGGCTTTTGCGTCCAGACAATGAGGCAGTTGTCGCGATGGGCAAAGAGATTTACGCAGCACAGTGCGCAGCGTGTCACGGCGAAAATCTTCAAGGACAACCCAATTGGCGCGAAACCAACGAAGATGGACGGTTGCCCGCTCCGCCTCATGATGAAACCGGCCATACGTGGCATCATGCAGACGAGCTGCTGTTCGGCATTACCAAATATGGTTTGGCCGAGATCGGCAACATGCCGGGCTATCAAACCGACATGCCGATTTACAAGGACGTGCTAAGTGATGAAGAGATTATGGCAGTGCTTTCTTACATCAAAAGCACCTGGCCTGCAAAAATCCGCAGAATGCATGATCAGCGCAACGCGATGAACTAGATGAAATCTAGGAGATGATCCTAAGCACAAGGCAACCGCACTCAAGGTGATGGGAGCGGCTGCCGGGTTGCATGTGGCTTGAGCCAAGGGGATCAATGCCCTTTTCCCCATAAGATATGGAGAAAAGCCAAAGCAAATCCCTGTAAGGCCTGTGTTCGGTGTTACTTCGTCATATGAGCGAGTTGATCACTTATCTCATCCACGAAGACGTGCGTAACGTCATCCTTGCGAGAGGTGACAAGGCTAACCAATACGAAAAGAATGGTCGCAACTGGCAAGCCCAGAATGCCGGCGTTCAGGCCAAATAGATTGTTGCCGGTCATATACATCACGATAACAAAAAGGCCTCCCAAGAGGATGCTGCTCAAGGCTCCTGCCGCTGTGCCTTTCTTCCAGAAGAATGCCCCGACTATGGCAGGAACCATCACCACAAGCCCCGATGAGGCGGCGACAGACAGGATTGAGATCAGGCTCAGTTTGAGAGAAGCAAAGGCCAGCGCGATCAGCGAAATGATCGGGATCACGAAGCGGCCGATTTTCAGCTGGGCGGCATCCGTAGCGCCAGACCGGAACCCGCCATAGACATCACGTGCAAGCATCGATGAAAGGGTCAAAAGGATGGAATCGATGGTAGAGATGGCTGCTGCAAGGATGCCGATCATCACCACGATGGAAAGCGCTGGTGGCAAGAAGTCTGCGCCAAGAAGGGCCGCGCTGGCCAGATCTGCATTTTCAAGATCAGGGAAAGCTTCAAATGCCGCAAAGCCCCAAAGGACAGCGACCATCGTATAAACAAGGCCAAAGCAAAGGAAGAGCAACAACATGCGGCGCAGGGCACCCAAAGATTTGGGCATGAAGAGGCGTTGGCTGACTTGCGGGTTGGAAATGGAAAAGAAGAACCACGGAATGGTCAAGCCGAGCATGGTCTTAAAGCTGAATAGACCCGGTCCGGGCACTTGAAGCATTGCCGGTTTGGTTTCTGCGATGCTGGCAAACATGCCAAAGAATCCACCCAACTGGTCGATAACCACGATGGTAACGAGAACTGAGGCCGAAATCATAAGCAGCGCTTGGAGGCTATCAGTCCACATGACCGAACGGATCCCGGCAACATAAGACAAGATGATCGCCAGCAATGTTGCAATCACAAGGCCCACAGGAAAGGAAATGGCTCCATCGCTCATGCCCGAAAGCAGATAGCCGATACCGGCCAGCTGAACGGCAGAGTATGGTATCAGAAACAGACAGCTCGCGAGCGCCACCACAATAGCCACCCAACGTGAACCATAGCGCGCACCGAGCATTTCTGAAGGGGTTACAAAGCCGTACTTTTTGCCCACAAGCCAAAAGCGGGGGCCGAAGATGGCAACAAGTGACACACCTGCAAAATAAACAATTTCAAAGCCGAGCGCACCGACACCTCCCTTATAGGTGAGGCCCGCCAGACCAACCATCATAAAAGCTGAATAGGTCGTGGCTGAATAGCTCAATGCCGATATAACGCCGCCAAAATTGCGCCCGCCGACAAAGTAGTCCGTCATGTCTGGGGCACTGCTCCTGCGAGACAGATAGGCAACGATGCAGGCGATAAGAATGTAGATAACGATCCCGGTCCAGATGAATGAGGTGCTCACTGTTCCCCTCCCTTAAAGCCTGCAGTCGCTGCAAGGTTTAGGAAAATGATGACCACAGCCGCACAAATCCAGAACAGGAAACTGCCATACCACGCTGCGATATGACCAATGGCAAGATAGGGAACCGCATACAGCGCGATTATGACGAGGCCGATCAAGGCGAGCGAGGTTCTTCGGGACACGAATGGAACTCCAATATTCAAACGTAAATCTACAGCGCATTGCTTTCGCAAATGCCTCGCCGCGCCAGCCAGAGTGAAACGATATTTTCATCCGAACTAGACAAAAACCCACTTCCAATGATTTGAAATACAAAGGTGAATTGCGATCGATATAATCCGCTTTGGAAAGGCGCCCTATTTTCTCCCACTTTGGCGATTGATGTCAATCTCTGAAACGAGAGGTGAGTGGGTCAATTCTGGCTGGTGTTTCTCTCTTCAGAAATTTATCTGTTCCAAGGGTGCTTAACAATTAAATCGGCAGACTCTGTTTTTAACAGGAAGATATGTCTTGCATGATGGTTCGGTAAGCCAATTGTAGCAGATATTTTGAAATTCACTCAGCGATAAATCTTGAAGCTGAGATTATGTCTAGTTTTAACGCCACATGAATGGCGAATATTTCGTGGAAATATCAAACGGCACTTTATAAATCAAAGAAATATTTTATATGTCGGGAGTTCAGGACAAATAAACACTTGCATCATCGAATAAGGAAAATAAGTATATTTATCAATGATTTTTGTATTTATGGATTTCAAATATTCTTATAAATAAATCAAATATATAAGAGTCTGGAATAAATATATTGTAGAATTATTTAATTTCTCAATTGTCAATATTTGAAATATATAAAATTTGAAATAAACTCTCGATGTTACACGGGGCGACAAAATTTTAGGTCGACCTTTTGGGCGCTCTCATATTTCGAGTGCCAATTACCATTGAAAATAAGAAAAAATTCCTGAAAACCATTTCACTCACAACGCCTTGATGCGTTGGTTCTGGAGAAAATTATGGCCAACCCGGTTATTTCCATCGCAGGGGGCGCAGGCCTCGAAAATGATTATGTCGTATTTACCGTCACGCTTTCCGAGGTGTCCGATGCGGAGGTATCGGTATACTATCAGACCATTCAAAATGGTAGCGCAATCGAAGGATACTATAACGACTACGATCTGGAATATGGCACACTGACTTTTGCCGCAGGAGAAAAGACAAAAACAATATATGTCAATCCTTATAGCGATAATCTGGACGAATCCGATGAAAATTTTTCATTAGTTTTGTCTGACCCAATCAATGCGACTTTGTCTGGTGGTGAGAATACACTTTCTGCCACGGGGGTCATCCTTGACGATGATGGCTCTGGCTCCAATCTGGCTCTCTTTGTGTCCGATCCACAAATCGTAGAGGGCGATAGTGGCACCAAATATGCTGTCTTTGATGTTGAGCTGTCTCGTTCCTACGCCCACAACTTAACCCTCAATTATAACACCAAGGATGGGACGGCAATTGCGGGAGATGATTACACGGCGCAGAGCGGTGCCATAACTTTTTATGCCGGTCAAACAATCAAGAGCGTTTCTGTGCCGATCACAGCAGACACGATGGTTGAGGCACCTGAGACCTTCTCACTGGTGGTAACACCAACCGGAGCTATCACCAATTCGGTCTCAGATTCTGCTGGCGTAGCCACAATTCTGGACGACGATCCGGATACTGCTAACCTGCCGGTGATTTCCATCTCAAATGGTGAAGGGGCAGAAGACGAATATATTGTCTTCACGGTGACGCTTTCCGAGGCATCTGATGCAGAAGTCACCGTATATTTCGAGACCCTTCAGAATGGCTCCGCTATCGAGGGATATTACAACGACTACGATCTTGAATATGGGACGCTCACTTTCGCTGCCGGTGAGACCGTGAAAACAATTTACATTGATCCCTATAGCGATAATCTTGATGAATCCGACGAGAATTTTTCTCTGCGACTATCTGATCCTACCAATGCGACACTGGCAGGCGGTGAAGAGACCCTTTCTGCGACCGGTGTGATCCAGGATGATGATGGGACGGGATCTGATCTGGCTCTGTTTGTTTCTGATCCTCTAATCAAGGAGGGCGACAGCGGAACGAAGCAAGCGGTCTTCGAAATACAACTTTCCCAGCCATATGATCAGGCCATTAGCCTCAACTACACAACCAAAAACGGTACGGCGATTGCTGGTGCTGATTATGTGGCCAAAAGCGGAACCGTAACCTTCAATGCAGGCCAGACGATCGCCAGTGTCGCCGTCGATATCAAAGGGGATACAAAGATTGAGGAATCAGAGAGCTTCTCACTGGTTGTTACCCCTACAGGTGCAATAACCAACTCGGTTGATGACGCTGCTGGTGTTGCCACTATACAGGATGATGATCCCGATACAGCCAATCTTCCAGTGATCTCCATTTCAAATGGAGAGGGAGCTGAAAACGAATATGTCATTTTTACAGTAACGCTCTCTGAAGCATCGGATGCAGAGGTTACCGTCTCCTATCAAACACTCAAAAATGGCACCGCGATCGAGGGTTACTATAACGACTACGATCTGGACTATGGCACAATCACCTTCGCAGCAGGAGAGACGGTCAAAACGCTCTATTTTGATGCCTATAGTGACAATTTTGATGAACCTGACGAGAATTTTTCGGTACTCCTTTCCGATCCAACCAACGCCACGTTGGCTGGTGGCGAGGAAACCCTTTCTGGAACAGGAGTCATATTGGATGATGATGGAACGGGGTCAGACTTGGCTCTGTTTGTTTCTGATCCTACGATCAGGGAAGGGGATGGCGGAACGAAGCAAGCGGTTTTCGAAATCCAGCTTTCTCAGCCATATGACAGCGATCTCACTCTTGACTATACAACACGCAATGGCACTGCCGTTGCCGGATCGGATTATGTCGCAAAAACCGGTTCCATAACATTCGATGCAGGGCAAACCGTTGCAAGTGTGGTGGTCAACATAAAAGGCGATACAAAGGTCGAGGATTCAGAGAGTTTCTCTCTGGTTGTGACCCCAACCGGCGCCATAACCAATTCGGTTGATGACGCTGCCGGTATTGCCACAATCAAGGATGATGACCCTGATACAGCCAATTTACCGGTTATTTCCGTCTCCAATGGTGTGGGGGCCGAAGACGAATATGTTGTCTTTATTGTTGAGCTTTCTGAGGCTTCTGATGCGGAAGTGACAGTCGACTTTAAAACCCTACAAAATGGCAGCGCAATCGAGGGCTATTACAACGATGTCGAAGGTCTTTCCGGTACACTGACATTTGCAGCTGGAGAGACCGTAAAGACGATATTTGCGAATCCTTACAGTGATAATCTGGATGAGTCTGACGAGAATTTCTCGCTGGTTTTGACCGATCCCACCAACGCAACATTGGCAGGCGGTGAAGGCAGTCTCTCGGCTACTGGTGTCATACTTGATGACGATGGAACAGGGTCTAATCTCTCCTTGTTTGTCTCCGATCCGGTTATAACGGAACCCAGAAGCGGTGTTGCACAAGCTGTGTTTGAGATTCAACTCTCCCGGCCATACGATAAAGACCTCACCCTTAACTATTCCACCCAGAATGGGGCCGCCAACGCAGGTCCGGACTATATCGCCAAGAGCGGAACGGTAACCTTCAAGGCCGGGCAGACCGTCGCAAGTGTCGTTGTCAATGTTAAGAGCGACACTATCATCGAAAACACCGAGACCATTTCGCTCATAGTCACACCAACCCTGGTGATCGCCAATGGAACCGAAGACAATATCGGCATTGCAACCATCCTTGACAGTGGCATTGACTATGAAGTGCGCAAGGGCGGGAATGGCAATGATTATTTGAGTGCCGGTTCTGGTGATGATTTCCTGTTTGGATATAAGGGAAGAGACACTCTGAATGGTGGTTCAGGTGGCGATACGATGTATGGCGGCCCCGGAAATGATACCTACATCGTTGATTCCTGGTCAGATCGCATTATCGAGCAAGCGCCCAACGGCAATGATCTGATAAAAAGTTCAATAAGTTTCAATCTGAACAACAAGGGCAACAATGTTGAAAAGCTTACCTTGTTTGGAAACAAGGCGATCAATGGAACCGGCAACGGCTTGGCCAATGTAATTTGGGGCAACTCGGAACAGAATGTAATTAACGGTTTGGCCGGGTATGACAGGCTCTTTGGTGGTGCTGGAAACGACACTGTAAAGGGTGGAAACGGAAACGACCTTGTCAATGGTGGCAATGGTCGAGATCGGTTGTTCGGTGGAGCAGGTAGAGACAATCTTGTGGGTGGTCTGGGAACAGATTATCTCGATGGTGGCGGCGGTGCCGATCGGATGGCTGGCAACCATGGCAATGACACTTATATCGTTGACAATGTCAACGACAAGGTGAGTGAAGTTGCCGGGCAGGGGGTGGACCTTGTCAAAAGCTCCGTGACCTTTTCCTTGAAGGATAATAGTCAGTTTATTGAAAAAATATCCTTGATCGGAAATCAGAATATCAATGGAACCGGCAATGGACTAGGCAACGTTATTTGGGGCAATGGCGCCAAGAATGTTCTCTTTGGTGTCAATGGAAATGACAAGCTTTATGGCGTTTCCGGTGACGACACATTGCATGGAGGAAATGGCAACGACCTGCTGAACGGGGGCAATGGCAGTGATCGCCTGTTCGGTAATGCCGGAGCAGACAAACTGTACGGTGGTATTGGCAATGATACACTCAATGGTGGCCTTGGCGCTGACAAGATGTGGGGCAACAAAGGCAACGACACTTATATCGTCAATCATACAGGCGATGAGGTCAATGAGGCCTCTGGCCAAGGGATCGATCAGGTTCGAAGCTATATCGATTTCTCGCTGAAAGCCCACAGCCAATATATCGAAACGCTGACCTTGATGGGTAACAAGGCCATCAATGGCATAGGCAACGGATTGGCCAACACAATTGAAGGCAACAATGCCAGAAATATCCTTAACGGCGTAAATGGCAATGACAAACTCTTGGGCAATGGAGGCAACGATACCCTCAAGGGTGGGTTTGGCAATGATCGCTTGTTCGGAGGGAATGGCGCCGATGTATTACAAGGCAATCAGGGCAACGATACTCTGTATGGCCAGAACGGCAATGACAGGTTAGAAGGTGGGCTTGGCAACGATAAGCTTTATGGTGGAGCCGGAGCTGACAGATTTATTGGGTCAATTGGACTAGATCGCATGTATGCCGGTCAAGACAATGTTCAGGATACTTTTGTCTTCAACAATGCCAATGACAGTAAGGTTGGGGCGGCACATGACAGGATATTCCTGTTCGACAGCGGAGAGGATGTGATCAATCTGTCTGGTATAGACGCCAACACGCATAGCAGCGGCAACCAGACATTCCAGTTCAGCGGCCTCCATGCCGATTTTAACTCTGTATGGTATGATGACACCGGCTCGGATGTCACCATTTATGGCGATATCAACGGAGATGCTGTCGCTGATTTCCAGATCCAGTTGGTCAACGTGAACAATATCAGCGCATCAGATTTCGTTCTGTGATTATCCATTTCATTACAAACAAAACAGGCAAGGTCGTTTCCGTACGCCTTGCCTGTTTATCGGATTTATCGATCGGCTGCCTGAAATATTACAAAATCAGGTCTGTCTGCCGGAGTGAATTGATATCGACGATCTGGATTTCAAAGTCGGCAATAGCATCGCCATCGTGATCGCCGTAGATAAACGCGTCTGTCGCCGAATACCTGATCCAGACAGAATTAGCCGACGCCATAGTGCCGGTGTAGGAAAAATCCTGATCTCCAGCGATGGATGTGTCTGCATCAATCTGGCTGAGATCGATAACATCTTGCGTGGTTTCAAACTGAAATATTTTATCGCGCGCAGTACCCGGCTGGCTATCCTGAACAGTTTTGAAGACGAATGTGTCCCGTAGCTGGTCTTGCCCTGCGTATAGCAGGTCTGATCCGAGGCCTCCAATGATCGTATCCATACCCAAGCGCCCATGCAAAAAATCATTGCCCTGATTGCCAAACAGATGGTCGGCATGGTTGCCGCCATAAAGCGCATCATCACCTACGCCGCCAAAGAGCCAATCATTGCCGTTACCGCCACGCAAGGTGTCGGCCCCTAGATTCCCATAAAGACGATCGTGGCCATTATGTCCGTAGAGCGTATCATTGTGCTGATTGCCATATATGATGTCGTCCCCAAAGCCGCCATTGAGGGTGTCATTGCCTTTAAAGCCGAACAATACATCGTTGCCCTGATTGCCAAACAGGGCGTCGTTATGATTGCCACCATAGAGCTTGTCATTGCCAAGGCCTCCGAACAGTCGGTCTTCCCCGTTTCCGCCTCTCAGCGTATCATTGCCCATATGGCCATAAAGCTGATCAAACCCGTTGTTGCCAATGAGAGTATTGTCTCTGGCGTTTCCCCGAATTACGTTGCTGAGGGCGTTTCCTGTGCCTTCTGTTGCTGTTTTTCCAAAGAGGGTCAGATTTTCGATATTGGCCCCGTCACTTTTCAAGGAGAAATTGACGAAGCTCCTCACAAGGTCAACACCTTCGCCAGCAAACTCGCGTGTACTATCAGATGAGTGATCCACGACATAGATGTCGTCACCAGCCCCCCCATACATGATGTCCGCATTTTGTCCGCCATTGAGAAGGTCGTTGCCCAATCCGCCAAATAGGGTATCGTTGCCGATATTGCCAAAGAGCCTGTCGTTGCCACTGTCCCCGTTGAGATTGTCCTGACCCAGGAAGCCAAAAAGCGTGTCATCTCCAGCCTCTCCTTTAAGGCTGTTGTCACCCTTGTTGCCCTCAAGCCGGTCGTCAAACGCAGAGCCTGTAGCGGCAAGATCGCCAGCACCAAGAAGCTTGAGCTTATGGGCTCCGGATCCGAGTATCACATCGGCCGAACTCCAGATGGTATCCCCGTCAACGACATCGAGCTTGACGTTGCTGTTCGACACATTGACCGTAACCGTCATGGGCGCATTTAAACCACCTCCGGAAAAGGTGATCGCATTGGTCCCATTATATAAGGGCTGACTGTAACCGCCTGACGGACTGGACCACACAGTACCCGCAGAAGTCGAGACGGCTAAATAATTGCGTCCTTCTCCAACAGAATAGAAGTCATTATTGTCAGCATCATCAAAGGCAACGCCGGTTAGAAAATAGGAAGATCCGGATGTCGCAAAATTCTGCGTGGTCATCGATGCGTTATAGTCAACTCCGTTATCAGCGTAGGTGAATACGCCATAGAGCTGACCAATGCCAATCTCCCTGAAATAGTCATAGAGAGTGTTTTCACGATGGCCTGCACTGAGGAAAAGACCTTGGTGCTGTAAGTAGACAAATTCCTCAGCGTCATATGTGCCCGTTGAGCCTCGCCAGCTTAGATTTTCACCCCATGCCCATGAGCCGGTGAATGAGTACCCCGCATCTGCCATGCGGTCACCCGCATCGCTACCATAGGCACCGGTATGAGAAAAAATGTCGGTATCCAGCATCCACTGGCTATGAGAAAGAGCAGAATCAATGAGAACTTCATTCATTGCCAAAGGCTGCTTGACAGAGGAGCTGATTGTTCCCGCAGGAAGGTCGGCGTTCAAATCAATGCCGTAACGCGCAGCTTCCCCCAAAGGATCCAGTCTCGCTCTGTTGACCAGTTCCAGCATGAGTTGTTCATAATCTGACGGCGCTGCCATGACTGCGACTCTCCCGACTGTAGGTTCCATGATACCGGCACTTGACGCGCCTCTGTATGCAGAATTCAAGGGTTGTGCTTTGGGTCTTAAAAAATGGTTTTAAATGACAAATGTGATGGCACTGAGAACAAAAACAGGTGATTTTTAGAAAAATGTAAATTGGAAAATGTGGATTATTGCTCGTTATAATGGAAATTGGTTAAACATACACTAGTTGATCTCGGGCGCAGCCATAACGAGATGTGCCGGGTACGGTTTGATTTTGTTACGGCAAAGAAAAAAAGTGACTTGCAGGAACAAGCCACTTTAAGTTGGTCTAAGTGCTTCTCAAGCTTATGTTGAGGACGGAGAAGTCGTAAAATAGGTTGCCTGTCCCGCGACTATCAGGCAGCCGCCTGCTGCGGCACATCAATTTCAAGGCGATCACCTGATTCTGGATCAAAGAAGTGGATTTTCTCAGGCTCGGCTCTCAGATAGAGTGTATCTCCGGGGCTAAGCTGAAGGCTCGGATCGAGGCGTGCCGTTAATTCCTGCTTCCCAACAAGGCAAATGGCATGCGTGTCAGAGCCAAGCGGTTCCAGAACGTCAACGCGCGCAGCAATCAAGGCACTCTCCTTATCGCAAGGAACGAGATGCTCCGGACGAATACCCACTTCAATCAATTGACCATCGGCTTTTTCGCAAGCCGAAACGCTCAAGGCAAAGCCTTCATTGGTGAAATTGACCTTGTCTCCCTCGCGTGACACGGTCGCGCTAAGAATATTCATCTTGGGAGAGCCGATGAATTCACCAACAAACCGACTGATCGGGCGCTCATAAACGCTGACTGGATTGCCTTGCTGCATGATGATTCCATCCTTGAGAATAACGATGTGGTCGGCCAGTGTCATGGCTTCAACCTGATCGTGAGTCACATAGATGGTGGTCGTTTCAAGAAGATTGTGCAGACGCTTGATCTGGGTTCGCATATCGACGCGAAGCTTGGCATCGAGGTTGGAGAGTGGCTCGTCAAACAGATAGACTTTCGGGCGGCGGACAATGGCGCGTCCCATGGCGACTCGCTGGCGCTGTCCTCCTGATAACTGGCCTGGTTTGCGTTCCAGAAGGGGAGAGATCTGCAAGATATCCGCAGCTTCTTTAACTCGCTTGCTGATTTCACCAGCATCCATGCCGCGCATCTTGAGGCCGAAGCCGATATTCTCCGCGACAGAC
Source organism: uncultured Cohaesibacter sp. (assembly GCF_963678225.1). NCBI lineage: Bacteria > Pseudomonadati > Pseudomonadota > Alphaproteobacteria > Hyphomicrobiales > Cohaesibacteraceae > Cohaesibacter > uncultured Cohaesibacter sp. Next base: position 3,507,209 of record NZ_OY782764.1, read on the forward strand.
ATATGAGGATAAAGCGCATAATCCTGAAAAACCATGGCGATATCACGGTCACGAGGCTCCAGTTCGTTGACCACTTCATCGTCGATTTTGAGGGTGCCTCCCGAGATTTCCTCCAACCCGGCAACCATCCGCAACAAGGTCGATTTGCCGCAGCCGGAAGGCCCGACAAAGGTCACAAATGCACCATCCGCAATATCCAGATCAATACCCTTGATCGCGCGAAACGTCCCATAATTCTTGATGAGACGTTCTAGCTTAATACTCGCCATCAGTTCCTCCCAGATGACCTGCCGGGATTCGCGAACCCCGACTATTCCACGTGTAAATTGGCTCCATAGTCGGCATGAGTGCCGATGAGGGGGACAATCGATAGAGACTTCAAAAAGTCGGCTTGTCATATCGATTAATTATCGCTATATTATCGATAATGAAACTGAGATGCAAGCTCTGGGTACAAAATGGCGAACGGAAATCTTGATAAAATGGCAGGAAGTGCAGTCGCTGCTCCCAAGCGCGGTGTGAAGCGCAGCCGTACTGTTTATGAAGATTTACAGCGTGAAATCATGCTGGGTGCGCTACCACCCATGGCGACCATTGTAGAAATGGATATTGCTGAACGATTCGCTTGCAGCCAGAGCACGGTGCGTGAAGCGCTGATTGCCCTGAGCAATGACGGATTGGTGGAGCGTCGTTCTCACCGCGGCACATTTGTTGCCGATGCGCGCGCAGATGATGCGCATGAACTGATACGCATTCGTCGAGATATTGAGTCTCGTAGCATGGCGCGTGTTCTGCGCCGCTTTGGTGCGCTGCTCAAAAACGAACTGGTCGACATTATTGAGGCGATGAAAAGCGCAGCGATGCAAGATGACGTCTATCAGGTGACCCTTCATGACCGGGCGTTTCATCTGAATTTGTTCGATGCAGCTGACTTGCCAAGTGTCCGTCCGGTTCTTCAGCGTTGTCTTATTCATAACCATCGGTTCAAGATTCTGAACTCCGGTAGCCAGCGCGATCTATACGAAACCGCTGTGCGACATGAGGCCATTCTGGATGCTCTGTCCGCCGGGGATGCCAAAGGGGCAACTGCCGCAATGGCTCATCACGTTACGACGATTGAGGAATTCGGGCCAGATATTACGGAAGAAGAGGAGTAGATATTTGCGAGCTGCCTGAAGGGAAGGAGGGCGGCTTTGTCATTCGTGGATATGTCAGGAGAGGGGCTGTTCATGAAGGAAGATCGAAAGATCGGGGAAAGAGTTGGCCGAAGCCCGAGCGGCCTCGGGAGGAGCGGGAGGCTTCTCTTGTCATACTACGGGCATTGAGGAAACCACTTTGCCGTGATTGCACGGTATAAAGCGGAGGAGAAGATGAAGAAATCACTATCAGTCGCAGCACTTGCTGCGGCAATGTTTGTTTGTGGCTCGGCTGCAAACGCAGAAGATACTGTGAAATTCTGGTATCATTTTGATAATGCAGACAACCCCATGGAAGATCTGGTTTCACGTTTTGAAGCCAAGAATCCTGGCATCAAGATCGATGCAGAAAACATTCCGTGGAACAGCTACTACGACAATCTATATACCTCTATCATCGCCGGCAGCGCACCAGACGCCGCCATGGTGAAAATGCACGCCCAGCCTCGCTTGGTCGAAATGGGCGCTTTGGAGCCTCTTGATGATCGTATCGCCGCATGGGATGGAGCGAGCGATATTCAGGAAAATCTGTTTGATTTGACCAAAGGTCCTGACGGAAAACAATATTATCTGCCCGTACAGTATGTTGTTCTATATCTCTACTATCGCGCAGACATGTTCAAGGAATTGGGTCTTGAGCCACCAAAAACATGCGATGACTTCCGCAACGCAGCGCTCAAGCTGACCCGAGACACCAATGGTGACGGCCGCAACGATGTTTACGGCTTTGGCTTCCGTGGTGGCAAGGGTGGTCATGACCACTGGGGCAGTATGGTTCTTTCTCGTGAAGGCGCAAGCTTTGACAAGGGCGGCCTGACCAACGATGCAGCCATTGCCGGTACGCAGTTTGTTGTTGACCTGTTCGAGAAAGATAAGGTCTTCCCACCATCGGCACCAAATGATGGCTTCAAGGAAGTGACCGGCGCATTCAAGGCTGGCACAACCGCAATGACCATTCACCATATCGGCTCTGCAAACGATATGGTTGCCGCTTTGGGTGACAAGGTGTCTGCAACCACCGTGCCTGAATGTGGTGGCGGTCGCTGGACCTCCTTCGGGGATGAATCCACGGCTGTTTTCTCTTCCGCTTCCAACAAGGACGCAGCCTGGAAATGGATCGCTTTCCTTTCCTCCGAAGGCAACAACAAAGAGTTTAACGAGTCTACTGGCCAGCTACCGGTAACCAAATCCGACTCTGCAAACTGGACGTTGCATCCGAAGCGTTTTGTTGATGCGACCATCGCATCCTTGCCATTCGCCCATATGCTTCCGAACCGGCCTGAAACATCCGACTTCGTGAACACCGAATGGCCGGTCAACATGCAGCGCGCCTTGACAGGCGAAATCACTGCAAAAGAAATGAATGAGAAAATAGAAGCCCTGTTCAATCACTGATTATTGAGCAGATGCAATTGGTTCGGTCGAATTCATTTCGGCCGAACCTATCCCCCAATGACTCCGGTTCTGCGCTGTCGGACATCTGCTCCTGGATGGAGATGTCAAGATGGCGGCACATAGGACACCGGCCCGCTACCCGGTGAAATGACTATGACTATGACTGCATCTGAGTGGCCATCGAGCCGCGCGGCGCTCGCTAAACGCGTACTGCCTTATGCGCTTTTATCGCCCGCTGTGATCGTAACCTTGGCAATTGTTTTCTTCCCAATGCTGCAAGCTGCATGGATGAGCCTGCATGATTATGTATTGTGGAAGCCAAATGCCATCAGCTTCGTTGGTCTGAAGAATTTCTTCGCCGCGTTCAACGACGAGGTCTTCTGGATCTCTCTCAAGCACACGGTGATCTGGATTGGCTTGACCATCCCGAGCCAGCTCCTTCTTGGGCTCATTACCGCGCTACTGCTAAATCAGGAATTTCCATGGCGTCCTCTGGCGCGTGCGCTCATCATTATTCCCTGGGCTCTGCCATCCGTTGTGATTGGACTGATGTGGGTTTGGATCTACGATTCCAACTACGGCATCCTCAACGACTTTTTGCTGCGCATGAACATCATTCAGGATTCTGTGCCATGGTTGGCTGATCCGGATACCGCGCTCTATGCCATTATCCTCACGCTCACCTGGCAAGGGTTCCCATTCTTCGCGGTAATGATCCTTGCTGGCCTGCAATCCATACCGAAAAGCTACTATGAAGCAGCTTCTATCGATGGAGCCAGCAAGTGGCGTCAATTCTGGCACATTACGCTGCCGGGTATTTCCGGTGTGCTGGTGACAGCGGTCCTTCTGAGGACCATTTGGGTGGCCAACTCCATTGACGTGATCTACGTGATGACCGGCGGTGGCCCGGGCTATTCCACCTACACATTGCCGCTTTATGCCTTCGTCAAAGCGCGTACCAATCTCGACTTTGGTTACGGATCGTCTCTCGCAGTGCTGTTCACCATCATGCTTCTGGGCATTGTTGTGGTTTATCTGCGTAAGGTTGGAAAGGATACGAAATAATGGTTAGCCGCAAAAGCAAACTCCGTCGCTTTCTGACTGTAGAGTTGCCCATGATCGTCATCCTGCTCTTCACCTTGGGCCCGTATCTCTGGATGATGCTGACGTCTCTGACACAGGAAGACAAACTCTTCACTCAAGGACCAAGCCTGATTGGGGCAACCTTTGAAAACTATATCCGACTGTTTGAGACGGTTGGCTTTCTGGACAATATGATCACGTCCTTCATTGTGGCTGCGGGCACGGTCGTCGTGGGTCTTACGCTGAGTGTTACAGCGGCTTATTCCTTCTCACGCTTCCGCTTCTTTGGCAAGAAGTACCTTCTGACGCAGTTTCTGATCATTAACATGTTCCCGATCGTTCTGCTGATCCTGCCTCTGTTCGTGCTGATGCGCGTGCTTGGACTGCTGGATACGCATCTGGCTCTGATTATTGCGAACTCAACTGTCGCCATTCCCTTCTCGGTCTGGATGATGACCAGTTACATCAACGGCATTCCCAAGTCCCTGGATGAGGCTGCGATGACAGATGGTTGTTCGCGACTGGGCGCATTGCGTCGGGTGGTTCTGCCACTCTGCATGCCGGGCATCGTAGCAACGGGCATCTATATCTTCATAACCGCCTGGAACGAGTATCTCTACGCACTGTCTCTTGGGGGCTCAAATGTGCGCCCGATTACGGTCGCCATCCAGACGCTCATTGGTGAATATGAAGTTCAGTGGGGTCTGTTGACGTCTGGAGGCATCGTCGGAGCTCTGCCAGCCACCATCCTGTTCCTGATTGTTCAGAAACGTCTGATCAGTGGCATGACCCAGGGTGCAGTGAAGGGGTAGGGGCCTTGTGCCCCATGGAGACAAGACTATGAATAACCCAATCGGAATCATATCGATGCAATTTGCCCGCCCCTTCGGGCGGGAGCATCTGGGCCTGTTTACCCGGATGAAAGAGCTCGGATTTGATCTGGTCGAACTGCTGGTTCCCGAACCTGAAGAGGGGCTGGATGCAAGCGACATAAGAAAGGCACTCGATGATGCAGGCCTTTCAATCGCGCTTGCCGCGAGAGTGTCTCTTGCGCGCTCGATTTCGGATGAAGACCCGGCAATTCGTCAAGCCGGATCCGACTATCTTAAATATTGCATCGATCTGGCGCATGCAGTCGGCGCCATTTCGGTTGGCGGCCCATTGTATGGTGCTCCCATGGTGTTTGCAGGACGGGCGCCCGCGCCCGTCGCTGATACGGAAATGAAAGCTAGAGAGCAGCGGGTGATTGAGGCCTTGTCCAAATTATCCCTCCTGGCCAACGGAGCAGGTTGCCTGCTCGCTCTCGAACCCCTCAATCGCTACGAAACAGATGTAATTTCTACGGTTTCGCAGGCCATGCGTGTGATCGATGCGGTCGATCACCCTTCGCTAGGTCTGCTGTTTGACACGTTCCACGCCAACATCGAGGAGCGCTCCATTCCCGATGCGATCCGATTAGCTGGTGACAAATTGGTTTATTTCCAAGGAAATGAAAATCATCGCGGATTTCCCGGTACAGGAAACATGAACTGGCCAGAAATCATGAAGGCCCTTCACGACATCAACTATCAAGGGCCGATTACGCTCGAACCCTTCCGTCGCGATGATGAACGGATCGGTTTGCCTATCGCCCAATGGCGTCCGCCTCACGAAGACGAAAGCCAGAAACTGATTGCCTCAATCGAACTGGTGCGCGCATGCGCCCACATGGCGGAGTTTCAAAGATGACACTCAATATCGGCTGGATCGGCTGTGGCCGCCACGCGTCTCAAATGCTTATGCCGCAATTGGCAAAGAATGACCTACGAATTGCTGCTGTTTGTGATCTGAATGAACAGGCCGCCTCCAAGGCTGCGTGGCAATATGGTGCTGACGCTTCCTATGGCGATTTTCGTGATCTGATCAATCACAAAGGGCTTGATGCCATCGGCATGGCTGTCGGGCCGGAGGTTCATCATGATGCTGCGCTTGCTGCTCTCGCAAAAGGGCTGCCCGTCTTTATCGAAAAGCCACCCGCAAAGGATTTGGCTAGCACGCAAGAGATTGCCGATGCAGCTGACAAGGCAGGCAAGCCGGTCGTTGTCGGCTTCATGAAACGCTACGCGACGGGCAACCGCATCGCTAGGAACATCCTAAAAGCACCTGAATTCGGGCCGATTATGGGACTCTCTGGCTACTATATGAACGAGCCTGCTTACTTTGCAGGGAAGGCCGACTATTCAAGCTTCTACCTGCATCACTGCGTGCATTATATGGATCTGTTGCCATGGTTGGCAGGGGCCCCCTTTGCAGATCTGTCTGTGCGCGTCAACGTTTCGGAACCGGGACATATTCTCGTTCACCTCGGCTTCGAATGCGAAAATGGTTCGATCGGCTCCGTCGCAATGGGCACAACCCAATCACGCGGAACGCCTACCGAAAGCATAACCATCATGGGTGATCACAAACGCATCGAGATCCAGAATATCATCCATGTCAAATATTACCGTCACCCACCATTCAAGGCGGATGACAGGGAGGCCATTCTCAATCCGAACGTTGATACGCTCTGTTGGGAGCCAAACTTCACTGCTGCAGCCAACGAAGATCACAAGGGCTATGCAGCTTTGATTGCCGATGCCGCCGCTGCCTTCAGGGGCGAGACATCGACAGCACCGCAAATCCACGATGGCGTCGTAGCGATGGCGTCTCTCGAACACATGACAGCTTTGATCGAGCAAGAGTTCAAGAAACAAAAGAAATAACGCCAAAAAGGATCAAGGGAATTGCCGCGCCCTTCCACAAGCATTGCGACAATTCCCCCACAAACAAGGAAAGGAAACACACCATGGTAAACAGATATCTTCCTACCCCTGTGTTGCATCGTGTCGTTGAGAAAGATGGATTTGTCTTTGTCGGCGGTACCGCTTGCGATGATACCAGCAAGGATATCAAAGGGCAAACGCTCGAAACCCTCGAAAAGATGGAAGGCTACCTGCTCGCAGCAGGGTCAGACAAGAACAAGGTTCTGTTCGCAACCATCTATCTCGCCAGTCTCGATCTGAAAGCCGAGATGAGTGAAATCTGGGGTGACTGGTTTGAAGCCGAGCATCTTCCTGCACGCGCAACACTTTGTTCTCCGGATCTGGGCGGCGACACCCTGATCGAAATTTTTGTAACGGCATACAAGTAAGTCTCCACGAGGTTTTAAAATGGCAGATAAAGCCCCAACTGTTCTCGCAAACGCAATCAGGTTCCTTTCGGCTGATGCAGTTCAGAACGCCAAATCAGGCCACCCCGGCATGCCTATGGGCATGGCTGAAATGGGGGTTGCCCTTTGGAAAGGTCATCTCAAACACAACCCAAAAAATCCAAAATGGGACAACCGCGACCGCTTTGTGCTCAGCAACGGTCATGGCTCCATGCTGATTTATAGTCTGCTGCATTTCACCGGCTATGACGTTACCATGGACGACATCAAGGATTTCCGTCAGCTACACAGCAAAACGCCCGGGCATCCAGAATATGGTGTAACGCCAGGCATTGAAACAACCACCGGCCCCCTCGGACAGGGCATTGCCAACGCTGTCGGCATGGCTCTTGCCGAAAAGGTTCTGGCAGCTGAATATAACCGTCCGGGCCACACCATCGTTGATCACAACACCTATGTGTTCCTTGGCGATGGCTGCATGATGGAAGGCATCTCCCATGAAGCCTGCTCGCTCGCTGGCACCCTCGGTCTTGGCAAGCTGATCGCGCTTTACGATGATAACGGCATTTCCATTGATGGTGAGGTAAAAGGCTGGTTTACCGATGATACTCCGAAGCGTTTCGAAGCCTATGGCTGGAATGTTATTCGTGACATTGATGGGCATGACATCGAAGCTGTTGAAGCTGCTGTTGCTGAAGCGAAAAAGCAGAGCGACAAACCGACCCTGATCTGCTGTAAAACCACCATCGGCAAAGGCGCGCCGACTGTTGGCGGTACAGCTGCCTGTCACGGCAACCTTCTGGGCGACGAAGAAATCGCCAACGCACGTAAGCTGATGGGCTGGACCTATCCTGCATTTGAAATCCCTCAGGAAGTCTATGACGAAATGAGTGCTGTCGATGCTGGAGCCGCGGCAGAAGCTGCATGGAATGAAGCGTTTGCCGCCTATGAAAAAGCGTTCCCCGCAGAAGCCGCAAGCTACAAACGCCGCATGGCTGGTGAAGTGCCTGCAGACTTTTCTGACAAAATGAAGGCCTATATTGCTGAGACAGCCAAGGCTCAGGAAGAAATGCCGGTTCGCATGGCCAGCCACAAGGCAATCACCATGATTGCCAAGGAATTGCCAGAGCTGATCGGCGCGTCCGCAGACCTTGCCTGTTCGTGCCTGTCCATCTGGGATGATTGCAAAGCCATTACCCCTGAAGATGGAGGCAACTTCCTCTTTGCCGGTATTCGCGAATTTGGCATGGGTGCCATCATGAACGGTCTTGCCCTGCATGGCGGTCTGATCCCGTTTGGTGGCGGCTATGTCACCTTCTCGGATTACCAGAGAAACGCCATTCGCATGGGCGCGCTCATGAAACAGCGCGTCATTTACGCTCTGTCCCATGACTCCATCGCCGTTGGTGAAGATGGCCCAACCCATCAGCCGATTGAGCATCTGGGCTCACTGCGCATGATCCCGAACCTTGATGTTTGGCGTCCATGCGATGCAACAGAAGCTGCTGTTGCTTGGGAATGTGCTCTTGAGCATGACACGACCCCGACGCTTATGTCGCTTAGTCGTCAGGTTTGCCCAGCCTTTGCGCGTAATGACGCACAGATTGATGCCATCAAGCGGGGTGGCTATGTCATCAGCGAAGAAAAAGGCGATCTGCAGGCGGTAATCATCGCAACAGGTGGCGAAATGGATATCGCACTCAAGGGCCAGGCTCTTCTGGCAGAGGAAGGCATCAACGCACGCGTTGTTTCCATGCCATCCACCTATCTGTTTGATCGTCAGGACGCGGCCTACAAGGCTGAAGTTCTGCCGGCAGGCATTCCGCGCGTATCCGTTGAAGCAGCTCATACCGACTACTGGCGCAAATATGTAGGCCTTGAAGGTGCATGCGTTGGCCTCGACACCTTTGGGGAGTCTGCTCCTCCGGCAGTTCTGTATGACTTCTTCAACATTACCGACAAAGCGGTTGCAGAAGCAGTCAAATCTGTTCTCTGACACGCATCTGTCGACGAGACCAGCAGACCTACAAACTGACAATCTGGAGGCCGGCGCATACCGCTGGCCTCTGGGAAAGAGGACAACCTCTGTCCTTTATTGAGGCAATCTGAAATTCAAAATCAATCCCGAAAACGGGACATACCGTACTGGAAAACGCCGTCATCTTGCAGGCCGACTATCCGTTTTCATTCATGCGAAACGACCGGCCTTAAATGAATGTTGTTCTGGGCGAGGAGGAATTGTTTTGGCAAATGCAGCAATTGAGCACGAAGTGATTGGCAAGATCGATGGCAAGGATGTCGAAGCCTATCGCATCACCGGAGGTGAAACGACGATCGAAGTCATGACCTATGGTGCCATTATGACGCGCGTGTTGCGCCCCGACAGGAACGGCAAAATCGAAGACATCGTACTCGGCTATGATGATCCGGCAAGTTATATAGATAATCCAGGCAATGCTGGCGCAATCTGTGGCCGTTTTTCAAACCGGATCAATCTGGGCAAATTCACGCTGGAAGGGGAAGAAATTCAACTGCCGACCAACAGCGGTCCCCACCATTTGCATGGCGGCTTGCCCGGCTATGGCAAGCGCTTCTGGCAGGCGGAGCCAAATGCTGAAGATAATTCCGTTACTTTTCGCATGCACAGCCCTGATGGTGACCAGAACTATCCCGGGACAGTCGAAGTAACCGCGACCTATCGTGTTGATTGTATGGGCTCACTTGAGCTGACAATGGAAGCGACAACCGACAAGACCACGATTATCAACGTTATCTATCATGGTTATTGGAATTTAGCAGGACATGCCAGTGGCAGCGTAGAAGACCAGCAACTCTGCATTCTTGCTGATCGTTACACGCTCGTAACACCAGAGAAAATTCCAACAGGTGAAATTGTGCCAGTCAAGGGAACACCGTTTGACTTCAACAAGCTCCACGCCATTGGCGACGAAATCGTGGATGCATGGCCGGGTGGAGGATATGACCACAATCTCTGCCACGCCGTGTATGACGGAAAGATGCGGTTGACTGCGAAAGCGGCCGATCCTGCTAGTGGACGCGGATTTGAACTCTACTCAAACCAGCCCGGCGTACAATTTTATACGGCCAACCATTTCAAGGATCAGCCAACAAAGGGGAAGGGCGGGGCACTGTATGAAACCTATCCCGGCTTTGCGCTTGAAACACAGCATTATCCGGATTCGCCCAACCACCCAGAGTTTCCTTCGGTGGTCCTTAAACCCGGTGAGACCTACAGCAATCGCATGAAATTTGTGTTTTCTAAGAATATGTCGGTCTAAAATGCGTCTTGCCAGAGATCTGGCATTGCAAAACTTAGGACGCTTTCGTGTCTGGCCGCCTAAATCGTGGCCACACACAGCCTGACAAACGATCTTCCTATGGTGAGGGGCGGACCTCCCAACCTCACCAATCCAACTGGCAAGCTGCATTCTATTTCCCTTCCTTGAGAGCCAAGCTTAATATCTATTGGCAAGGGAAATTGTTCCTCCGCAGCTTGCCATTTTTTTAACTAGCAAGACTAAGGTTGATCTAAGAAAAATAGTCTTTCAATGTAAAATCATTGAAAGATAATTTTTATTCGTAAATATTCGATAGTCCAAAGTAAATATATGATTGCTCTATAATTAGGTTACTGTAAAATGCTCGCGGGCAACGACTGCATAATAGTGGAGAGTAATATAAAATATTTAATATTTGGAGAGACATCAAAACGATGTGTCATGCGTATAATCAACTACTTTAGAAACATTCTGTCAAGCGGGGATATTTTGTAAGTAACCTTTCTGCGTCATTTTCTATAGTTGTGAATATAATTTGTGCAGCAGGAGCGATTCATCGATCGCTTGGATCTGTACGAATAATCGGCAGAAACATAGTTTCAACCGCGCATCAGGACCATTTGGAAAGATGGTCAATGACTGAATATCGTGCACGAATTGGAAAAATGCAGAAATTTTAGTCGTCGTCCAAAATCTTGTGACAATAGCCTGACAAACGGCCTCAAAATTGGCAAGGATGCGATAGTCTGACCTTCTGGAGAGCCATGGTCGCCTCAGTCTTGCCTTTGGCAACTGAAGCGCCTACCCCCATTGTCTCCCATCTTTTTTTCTCATACGTATATCTGATTGTTGAATTATGAGAATGCGAAAGGATTGCCATGTTTGAATGTCTTGACGTCGAGAGTTTGCGTTTACGCGCAAGTGGTAAATGGGTTGATTTTGATGAAGACATAGTTCCGTCCAATCCTGCCGAAATGGATTTTGCAGTAGCGCCCGCTATTATTGAAGCGCTGCAGGAGGCCGTCGACCATCAGCGATTTGGCTATTCTTCACACGGGCCAAATGGTCCAGAAGCGCAATTGAAGAATGTCTTCCAAGCTCGCATGAAAAGTAAATTCGATTGGAAGGTGGACACCGAACTTGTGCTGCCAGTCACCAATCTCGTTCAGGCGATTGCCGCAACGGTTTTTGCATTCAGCGAAAAGGGCGATGGTGTCTCTGTACAGATTCCTGCCTATCCGATGTTTCTTGCTGCCATCAAGCTGACGGGAAGGAATGCGGTCTGTAACGCCATGCCCGTTGTTGATGGTCGTTATGAGCTGGATATTGAAGGGATCAAAAAGCAGATCACAAAGGATGTAAAAATCCTGCTGCTGTGCCATCCCCACAACCCAACAGGACGGGTCTTTTCCAAGGAAGAGCTGGCGCCGCTTGCCAAGCTTGCCCAAGAGCATGGGCATGTTGTCATTTCAGATGAAATACATTGTGACATTCTCTTTGATGGCCGCAAGCACACGCCATTCTTGAAGATGTTCCCGGAATTGGCTGATCAGACAGTTACGCTGCAATCGGCTTCCAAAACATTCAATATCCCCGGACTGGGCTGCGCTGTGATGCATTTTGGCAGCAAGACGCTGATGGATCGTTTTTCGCAAAAACTTCCACCGATGCTTTTGGGGCACCCAGGCATTGGTGGCATGTTGGGAACCATCGCGGCTTGGGAGAAGGGCGACGCCTGGTTCGCGGAAGCGTTGGCTCAGCTCGAAGCAAACCGCAACCTCTTTGTTGATCGGTTTACGCGTGAAATGCCGGAAGTGGGGTTGATCAAACCCGAGGCCACATATTTGGGCTGGGCGGACTTTTCAAAGCTCGATCTGCCATCTTCCGCCTTTGCTTTTTTGCGAGATACAGGTCGTGTGGTTGGTGGCGATGGAGCCAACTTTGGCGAAGGGTACGAACAATTTGTACGCTTCAACTATGCGACCTCACCACAAATCCTCAACGAGATGATTGATCGGGTGTTCCGGGCGCTCAAGGCAAACAACAAGGGCTAAGCAGACCCCCCAAGAAAAGCCCTTGGACAGACAACATAAGCCCCCATGGATGGATCATCCGATGGGGGCTTAATCATTTGCTGTCGAGAGGACTGTGGCGATTAGTGAGCAGGCTGACTTTCATAGTCAGCGGATTGTTTGCTCACGACTTCACCCTTGGGCAGATACTTCGCCAGATGCGGATAAACGAGTGCAATTGAAATCAGGATCGCCATGACGTCCGCAACAGGCTGGGCGTAAACCACGCCAGAGAGCCCGAAGAAGTAATTTAACGTAAAGATCATCGGGATGAAGATGAATCCCTGACGGCTGATGGAAAGAATGAGAGATTCCTTGGCGGCTCCCATGGCTTGCAGCGTGTTGATATAGACAAACATGATGCCAATGACGGGGCCCGTTAGCAGTAGGGCTTTGACAAAGCGTACGCCTTGATCATAGACAGCCTGATCTTCAATAAAGGCATTGACGATATAGCCAGACCCAAGCCAGCTAACCAGTGTCAACACTGAGCCCATGACCAGCGCATAAATGATCGTTGTCTGCAAAATTGCGCGAAAGCGTTCTGCATTCTTGGCTCCATAATTATAGCCCAGCAGCGGCTGAATGCTGACACCAAGTCCGATCTGCAGCAGCACCGCTATCATCGACACCTTGGTTGCAACGCCCATTGCAGCGACTGCAATGTCACCATAGCTCGACAGCACATTGTTAAGCACGATGATCGATGTGCTCATCAGGACATTGTTGAGAGCGGCCGGGATACCGATGGAGATTACAGGCAGGATGACACCGCGAATACGGAAATCGGCAAAGCTGATGGAAAGAGATGTTTTGCCAACCGACACAAGACGCCAGAAGTAGTAGGCAGAAACGACATTGCCAATCAGCGTTGCGATGGCGGCACCACCAACACCCATATTGAAATAGAGAATGAAGATTGGATCGAGAATGATGTTAAGCCCCGTACCCAACATCATGCCGAACATAGCTTCCTTGGCCTTGCCTGCAGAGCGGACGATATTGCCGAAGGCAACGCTCATGATCACAAAGGGCGCACTGGGAGCCACATAGGTCAGATAGTCACGGGTCGGCACAATCGTGTTGCCGCTCACTCCGATGGCTTGCAGAATTTGTGGCATGCAAAACAGAAAGACTGTCGCAAAGACGATCCCTACAAGCCAAGCAGTATAGAAGCAGAAGGAACTGACATGATTAGCAAATTCGGGGCGCTTTTCACCTAGCGCTCTGGAGATGACGGATGTACCACCAATACCAATCAGGTTACCCGTTGCCATGAACAGCAGAAAGACAGGCGTTGCCAACGATACAGCAGCCACTTGAAAAGGATCATTGGTCTGCCCGACAAAAAAGGTATCGGCAATGTTATAAACCAGAATGACAACCATGCCGGCAATGGTTGGCAGTGCATTCATGAGAATAGCTCGAGGGACGGGCATTCTCTCGAAGAGATAACTCTCTTTGGATAGGTCTTGCGGTTTCATATTTCGTGCGGTCCGTTCTTATTGTTGGTATGCGTCAAGTCCAGAATGTTTTCGTGAAGCTGCTTCAGGCTCTTTTCCAGCGCTTCAATCTGGTCTTGCGTCATGCCTTTTAACATTTGTTCGTCAATCCGCTTCTTGGCTCTCTGAACCTGTTCGTGGATTTTCTGTTCAGCTGGTAGGAGGATGACCAACTTCTTTCTTCGGTCTTTGGGATCATCGACAAAGCTAACTAGCTCCTTTTGTTCAAGGCGTTTCAACACGCCAATGACCGTGGAGTGGGCAATGTCGAAATAATCTTCGATGTCCTTTTGGGACGTATCCATGCCTTTTCGGCTATTGAGAAAGCGCAAAAACTTGGCTTGTGTCATGGTCAGACCAAACGGCTGAAGCTCGTTATTCATATATTGGCTTAGCTTGTCGTTGATTTGTTTGAGAATGAAACCGACACCAGCAAATTCGGACATTGCGCCCTCCGGAAATTATGTAGCGTGCTACATTTAGTGCCAGAACTATGTCTTTTCAATGAAGATGGGACTGAATTCATGGTCAAATCACATGAATATGCAGGATGGTTGGCTCCCATGCAGAAAGCGCGCAGCAGGTTTTAATGTGGCGACCCTGAAAAATCTTGCCCAAGTTCCTATTTAAGCCTAGGTTGCCCGCGCTTGAGCGATAAGGAATTCAGAGCTTTACAGGAGACATTTCATGCATGGTGAATATAAAGTACATGGCGGAAAACTGGTCGTTGCCGACGTCGAGGTCAAAGATGGTGCTTTGATCGACGTCCAGATTGCCGGCGACTTTTTTCTCGAACCTGCAGAAGCTCTGGATGATATTTGCACAGCCCTTGAAGGCGTGTCTGCGAGTGCGTCCGTTGAAGAAATGGCCAAGGCGATCAATGCCAAGCTCGATAGTGACGTTGCAATGATTGGATTTACGCCAGAATCTGTTGCTATCGCGGTGCGTAGGGCGCTTGGTGTCAGCAAGACCTGGCGCGATTACGAGTGGCAAATCATTGATAGTGGCGCGGTTCCACCCGCCATGCATCTGGCACTCGATGATGTGCTCGCGCAGGAAGTTGCTTCTGGCCGCCGCGCTCCAACGTTGCGCTTCTGGGAATGGGATCGGGCTGCGATCATCATCGGTAAATTTCAGTCCCTGAAAAATGAAGTAGATTTGGACGCCACCAAAGAGCATGACGTGGAAGTCATTCGCCGCGTGACCGGCGGTGGAGCCATGTTCGTGGAGAAAGGGACTGCCATCACCTATTCTCTATATGCGCCAACAGACCTCGTTGCCGATATGAGCTTTGCTGACTCCTATGCATTTCTTGATAACTGGGTGCTAAAGGCGCTCAATGAAATGGGGATCGACGCCTTTTACAAGCCGCTTAACGACATCACCAGCTCCAAAGGCAAGATTGGCGGCGCGGCGCAAAAACGCTACCAACGCAATACGGTGTTGCACCATGTCACCATGGCTTACGACATGGATGCTTCTAAAATGATGCAAGTGCTGCGCATCGGGCGTGAAAAACTCTCCGACAAAGGCACTGCGAGTGCAGCAAAGCGCGTTGATCCGGTCAAGAGTCAGACCGGCATGGAGAGACGGGCCGTGATTGACCACATGAAGCAAACCTTCATGTCTCTGAATGGTGGAGCTGAGGGCGGCATTACCCCAGAAGAATATGCGGCTGCAGAAAAACTGGTGGCCGAGAAATTCAGCACAGAAGAATGGCTGAATCAAATTCCATGATCTAAAACAGATTGGCCGCCCCTTCTTTCTTCCAAAAGGGGCGGTTGGTCCTTGCTCGCAGATAGCTTGACTAATCCTGATAAAGAGGAGGCTCATCTGCAAGCTGCTGGCGAACGAGTTTGGCGAAGTCCTGGGCAACAGAGGATTTGGCTTTGTTTGCTGAAAAGCAAATGGAGAATGAAAAACAGATCTTGGGCCTTAGCGGACGTACGACGACGCCATTGCCTTGCCAGCGTTTAGCCGAAAATGGTTCCAATACACCAATCGCCAATCCTTCGGATACCAACGCATAGCCTGCCTCTGCGTGTTGTGTCGAAATCCAGTTGTAGTTTTCAATACCTTTTTCCCGGAAATTCTTGAAAATCTTGTTCCAGTTGAGCGGTCCTTCAGCCGAAAGCCCGATCAGAGTTTCTCCGTCCAGATCACCGTGGCTTATAACGTCTTTTTTCGCCAAGCGGTGTTCTTTGGGCAATACACAAACAAACGCCGCATCATAGAGTGGCTCCTGTATAACGCCGGGCAATTCGGCGGCATGATTGGAAACACCGACGTCTCCTGCACTCGACTGGAGTTGTGTAAAAATTTCCATGGGCATGCGCACTTCAAGGCGCACCTTTGTGTCTGGGTATAATTGGTGAAAGTTTTTTAGAACTTTTGGCATGAGGGATGTCGCAAGAGCGGGTGTCGAGAAGACACTCAACAGGCCCATCTGCTCCTGACGAATTCGATCTGCTACAGCCTCTAGTTGATCAATACCAGCAAAGGTGCGTTCAACCTCCTGATAGAAACGAAGCGCTTCTTCCGTCGGTTGCAGGCGACTGCCTTTCCTTTCAAACAACCGAAATCCCAAATTAATTTCTAGATCTGCGATAAGACGACTAACGGAGGGTTGTGTAACTGCCATCATGTTTGCCGCGCCGGTGATGGTGCCAGTGTTCATCGTGGCTCTGAATGCTTCAATCTGTCGTAGTCGCATGGGCGGTCCATTTTTCATAAAGAGCGAATGTAATTATTGACAGGGTATAGTATCTACGCATAGAAGACAAAAAAAATTCGATTTGACATTATGCTGCTGCTAATTATCCATATGTATAATAATAACAATATTCCGAGCGCCACAGGACAACTGAAGTGACACAAAAAAAAGCAATCGAGTTCATTTCCAAATTGGTTTCTTTTGATACCAACTCCGCAAAGTCAAATCTCGACCTGATCAATTATGTCAAAGATTATTTGGCCGGCTTCGATATCGAAAGCACCCTTGTTTATAATGATGACAAGACCAAGGCCAATCTCTTTGCCGTGATCGGACCGAAAGTTGAAGGCGGCATTATTCTGAGTGGCCATACAGATTGCGTACCTGTTGAGGGGCAGCCATGGGATACTGATCCTTTCACTGTCGTTGAAAAAGACGGTTACCTTTACGGTCGTGGCGTGGCTGACATGAAAAGCTTTTCCGCCATCAATCTCTCGCTTGTTCCGGAAATGGTCAAGGCTGACCTCAAGAAGCCAATCATTCTTGCGCTTTCCTATGATGAAGAAGTTGGCTGCGTCGGAGCGCCATTCATGATCGAGGAAATCGTCAAACAGGTGCCAAAACCAGCCGCTGCGATTGTCGGTGAACCAACACTCATGAAGATGGTCAACGCTCACAAGGGTATCAATGTTTTCAAGACGACAGTCACCGGACAGGAAGCCCATTCATCCAAGATCCATTTGGGCGTGAGCGCTGTCATGACAGCCGCGAAACTGGTCTGTTTCCTCGAAGGCCAGCTCAATCACTACAAGGAAAACAGCTTCCCTGATAGTGGCTTCGAGCCTCCATACACGACGGTGCATGTTGGCATGATCGAGGGCGGCACTGCGCCAAACATCGTTTCCCGTGATTGCTCCTTCTTCTGGGATGTGCGCGATATGCCTTGGGACAAGATCAGCGACATCAAGGATCGTTTCGATGCCTACTGTGCTGAACTGCTCGAAGAAATGCGCAAAGTCTCTCCGGGCTGTGACATCGTCACCGAAGTGATTGCCGCAGCGCCCCCATTGGCACCCGAAGAGGAGGGCACCGCAGAAGCGATCTGCCGTCACCTAACCGGCCAGAACACCGGCAGCGTTGTGCCCTATGGTACCGAGGGTGGGCAATTCCAGGAAGCGGGCGTTTCAACCATCGTTTGCGGACCGGGTTCTATTGATCAAGCCCACAAAGCCAATGAATTTATCAAAGTTTCTGAAGTCGACAAAGCGGTAGACTTTATTACCAAATTGATCGCGCTTCAGACAAAAAGCTGAATCACATGAAGGTCGCTTGTACAAAAGTGGTATTTGGCCTTGTACTAAATGTGATCGCGTAACAAACTGCAACCCACCGAGCAAAAATCGTTATCTTTTATCAAAAAGGGAACAGCAAATGACATTAATGAGAAAATCACTGTTGGTAGCGGCTGCTATCGGCGCCCTTGCAATCGCCGCTCCTTCGCAAGCACAGACTTTCAAATATGCCTTTCAGGGCGACATGGGCTCTTTGGATCCATATAGCCTCAACGAGACTTTTACGCTCGGCTTCCAGGGCAACTTCTACGAAGCACTGACCGCCTATGATGAAAATCTGAAGCTCATCCCTGCTTTGGCTACATCTTGGGAAAACCCGGAACCAAACAAATGGATTTTCCATCTGCGTGAAGGCGTGAAGTTCCATAACGGAAACGACTTCACCGCTGATGACGTTATCTTCTCTTGGAAGCGTGCCCAGACCGACGGCTCCGACCTTCGTGGCCGTGCTGGTCAGATCGCTAGCATGACCAAAGTGGATGACTACACCATCGAGGCAACCACTGGTCAGCCAAATGCTGTTCTGATGCAGGATCTCACCTTCCTCTACATCATGGATAAAGAGTGGAGTGAAGAACACGACACGCTCGAAGCCACCAGCCCAAGTGATACAAACACGAACAACTACGCCAACCTTAATGAAAACGGCACCGGCCCATTCATGGTTGTTGAGCGTCAGCCAGACGTAAAAACCAAACTGGTTCGTTTTGATGGCTACTGGAAAGACATCAAATCCAACGTCAAGGAAGTTGAGTTTACTCCGATTACGCAGGCTTCTACCCGCGTGGCTGCTCTGATTTCCGGCGAAATGGATCTGGTTTATCCGGTTGCTGTTCAGGACTGGAAACGTCTTGAAGAAGCTGAAGGTGTTGCTCCGCTGACCGGTCCTGAAGCCCGCACGATCTTCCTTGGTATGGATCAGGAGCGCGACGAGTTGCTCTATTCCAACATCAAGGGCAAGAACCCGTTCAAGGATCAGAAAGTGCGTGCAGCCTTTGCACATGCAATCAACCTTGATGCGATCAAGAAGAAGATCATGCGCGGTTCTTCCACACCGGCAGGTATTCTGATTGCTCCGCAGATCAACGGCTTCAACGCTGAAATCGCAAAGCCATATAGCTATGATCCGAAACTCTCCAAGAAACTGCTTGAAGAAGCCGGATATCCTGATGGCTTTGAAGTTGGTATGGATTGCCCGAACGACCGTTATGTCAACGACGAGAAGGTCTGTCAGGCTGTCGCTTCCATGCTGGCAAAAGTTGGCGTGAAAGTTGACCTGAACGCTCAGCCAAAATCCAAATATTTCGCCAAGATCCTCGCAACTGGTGGCTTTGACACCAGCTTCTACCTGCTTGGTTGGACCCCAGGTTCCATCGATGCGCACAACGCTATCCTGAACCTGATGCATTCTGTCGACAAAGACGCTCAGAAAGGCATGTTCAACCTGGGTCACTATTCCAATGCTCGCGTCGATGAACTGACTGACGAGATCGGCAAAGAAACCGATCCTGCAAAGCGTCAGGCAATGCTCGACGAAGCATTCCAGATCGTCAAAGACGAAGTCGGCTATCTGCCACTGCACCAGCAGCCTCTCTCTTGGGGTATTCGCGAAGGTGTTACCGTGCCACAACGCGCCGACAACGTTCTCGACTTCCGCAACGTTGTTCTTCCTGAATAACAATAACAACAACATCGCCCGGGCATCGCAGAATGCCCGGGTTTTTGCTTGAAGATGATCTTCAGGCAAACAACTCGATCTCAGGGAGCAAATTCCGTGATTTCATTCATCGTGAAACGGCTGCTGCAAAGTGTGTTGGTTATGCTGACCGTAGCATTCGTCGCCTTTGCGCTCTTCAACTATGTCGGCGACCCGATCAGCAATATGGTTGGTCAGGACACGACTTTTGCAGAGCGTGAGCAATTGCGAGAACAGCTTGGTCTAAATGATCCATTCATCGTGCAATTCGGGCGCTTTGTCGGCAAGGCGGTGCAGGGCGACTTCGGTCTTTCCTATCACCATAAACAGCCTGTCAGCGATCTGATTGCCGAGCGTATGCCTGCAACATTAGAGCTGTCCTTCATTTCGGCCTTGATGTCCCTATTATTGGGCATCCCGTTAGGGGTCTATACAGCTTTGCATCGAGACAGCATCATTTCAAAACTGATCATGACAGGATCTTTGATTGGTGTGTCTCTACCGACGTTCCTTATCGGTATTTTGATGATCCTGCTGTTTGGTGTCGTTTGGCGCGTCTTGCCAACTTTCGGGCGCGGAGATGTCGTCCATCTTGGATGGTGGTCCACCGGCTTGCTCACCGAGTCCGGCCTCAAATCCATCATCATGCCAGCCTTTACTCTGGCCCTGTTCCAGATGACGTTGATCATGCGCCTTGTTCGGGCTGAAATGCTGGAAATCCTGCGCACAGACTTCATCAAGTTTGCCAGAGCGCGTGGACTGCCCAAACGGTCTGTCAATTATCGCCACGCCCTGAAAAACACGCTCGTTCCGGTGATTACGATTACCGGTCTGCAAATCGGGTCCATTATCGCATTTGCGATTATCACCGAAAGCGTTTTCCAGTGGCCGGGTATGGGGCTCCTGTTCATTCAGGCCATCAGTGACGTCGATATTCCGATCATGGCGGCTTATCTGGTGATGATTGCCCTGTTCTTTGTGGTCATCAACCTGATTGTTGACGTTTTGTATTTCCTCGTTGATCCGCGCTTGCGCGTAGACCGCGTATCAAGCGGTCGATGAGAGGTGTCCCAATGGTAAATCAGGAATTCTTCCAATGAAACAAGCCCTGAAACGGTTTTTTGACGGCGACCTTTGGTACAGCTTCTCCCATTCGCCTATCGTTATCCTGTCTGCGGTGGTGACACTTCTCATCATTCTGGCAGCCATCTTTGCCCCCTGGATTGCTCCGCACAATCCATTCGATCTCGCTGCGATCGACATCATGGATTCCAACCTGCCACCGGCATGGAACGAGTTCGATGGCGACATCCGCTTCTTGCTCGGAACGGATGACCAGGGACGCGATATTCTCTCGACCATTCTATATGGTGCCCGTATTTCGCTTTTGGTCGGCTTCGCGTCGGTTGCCTTCTCTGTTGTACTCGGTGTCGGCCTTGGCCTCATCAGTGGTTATGTCGGCGGCCGCACAGACACTTTCATCATGCGTATTGCTGACGTTCAGCTGTCTTTTCCGGCAATTTTGATCGCGCTACTGATTGACGGTGTCGCCCGCGGTATCTTCCCACGCGAGCTGCATGATGAGCTGGCGGTCTATGTCTTGATCTTCGCCATCGGTATCTCAGGTTGGGTGCAATATGCCCGTACGGTTCGTGGAGCGACCATGGTGGAGAAGGGCAAGGAATACGTTCAGGCGGCTCGCGTCATCGGCATTCGCCCGGGCACGATCCTGTTCCGCCATATTCTGCCAAACGTTACCGGTCCGGTTCTGGTTATCGGTACGATCCATCTCGCCCTTGCCATCATTACAGAAGCGACGTTGAGCTTTCTGGGTGTTGGCGTTCCGCCAACCACACCATCGCTGGGCACCTTGATCCGTATTGGTAACGATTATCTCTTCTCTGGAGAATGGTGGATCACGATCTTCCCCGGTGTTGCTCTCATCCTGCTCGTCCTTGCCGTCAACCTTCTTGGTGATTGGCTGCGTGATGCGCTCAATCCAAAACTGCGATAAGGCGAGGTGGATCAATTATGACTCTTTTGGAAGTAAAAGATCTCCGTATCGAATTCCCCAGCCGTCGTGGCACAATGGTTGCCGTGGACAAGGTGAATTTGCATGTCAATCCCGGTGAAGTGCTGGGTGTGGTCGGGGAATCCGGTGCTGGCAAGTCGACAATCGGCAATGCTGTGATCGGTCTGCTGGAGCCTCCCGGGCGTATGGCTGCCGGTGAAGTTTATCTTCAGGGCGAGCGCATCGACAATCTTAGCGATAACGCCAAGCGCAAGCTGCGTGGCAAGCGCATTGGTATGATTTTTCAGGATCCGCTAACGTCCCTCGATCCCCTTCAGACCATCGAGAAGCAACTGGTGGAAACCATCTTGCTGCATCTCGATCTGAATGAGAATGAAGCCCAAAAACGTGCCGTTGATCTTCTTCGTCAGGTCGGCATTCCCGATCCGGAACATCGGGTCAAGCAATATCCGCATCAATTCTCTGGCGGTATGCGTCAGCGCGTGGTGATTGCTCTGGCCCTTTGTGCTGAGCCCGAAGTGATCATTGCCGACGAACCGACAACCGCACTGGACGTCTCTATCCAGGCTCAGATCCTTGAACTGATCAAGAAGCTCTGCATCGAGAAGAATGTCGGTATGATGATCATTACCCATGACATGGGTGTCATTGCTGATGTGACCGACCGCGTTGCTGTCATGTATCGTGGCAATCTGGTGGAAGAGGGCCCAACGTCCAAGATTCTTGGTGATCCGGACCATCCTTACACACAGAGCCTGATCAGTGCTGTGCCGCGCCCGGACAAGCGTCTGGATCGGTTCCCGCTGGTCGAATATATCGAGTCTGCCGGTGAAGCGAAAAAGAGCCTTGATGTTGCCAACCATTGGCTGGGTCAGGCGCGTGACTTTGGTGACCATTATACTGGTCCGCTTATTCACGTCGAGAATCTCTTTATGCGGTTCTTGACCAAGAACTCCATGTTCAAGAGCAAGCGGGAATATTTCGACGCGGTGAAAGACGCCAACTTCGAAATCAACTCGGGCGAGATCTTTGGTCTTGTTGGAGAGAGTGGCAGTGGTAAATCTACCATCGCTCGCATGATTTCCGGCCTTTATACACCAGCGGAAGGCAGCATCTATTTTGCCGGCACGGATCTGACCCAGATTACGACCGAGAAAAAGCGTGACTATTTCCGCCGCCAGATGCAAATGATCTTCCAGGATCCATTCTCTTCGCTTAACCCGCGTAAGAAGGTGCTGGATATCGTTGCTGAGCCGATCCGTTTCCATGGTTTGGCTGGCTCACGGGCTGAAACGGAGACCATCGTACGCGATTTGCTCGATCATGTTGGCCTGGGTGACAAAGCGGCGCTCAAATATCCGCATGAATTCTCGGGTGGGCAGCGTCAGCGTATTTCCATTGCACGCGCATTGGCAACACGGCCTCGCTTCCTCATCTGTGACGAGCCGACATCTGCTTTGGACGTGTCCATTCAGGCCCAAATCCTCAACTTGCTGAAGGATTTGCAAGCTGAATTGGGTCTGACCATGCTCTTTATCAGTCATGACCTACCGGTCATTCGCCAGATGTGCGACAAGGTCGGCGTTATGCGTCACGGCCAGTTGCTGGAAGTGGCGGACACCGAACAGTTGTTTGAAAATCCGCAGCATGAATATTCTCAGCATCTGCTTGAACTGATGCCCAAGCTGAGCAATGTGAAAGCGGCTTGATCAGACATCGGAGATTGAATGCAGTTTAAAAGGCGCAGCTTCGGCTGCGCTTTTTTATTGGCAGAAGAAGGTGGCGCCACTGTGCGAATTAAAATTCTCGCAGTTTTTTCGATCTTCGGAGAAATCCCAAACATGATTTTGCGTAAAGAGCAGGAAGTTTCATAGGCCTTTCGGCACCGTTATGACCGGCGATATGATGCCGTTCTTTAAGCTAAGAAAGCATGCTTTCGAGGCCGAAAAGATTTCTGTAATTGGGGGGTGGCGAATCACCCTTGTTAGGGTGTTATAACTTTACATTGAAAGTTGACGTTGAAACTCGGATGGAGATTTGAAGGCTCTTTCAAAGGTTCTATACGCGCTAGAATGGCAAGGAGATTTTTCCTAACTGGGGAAAACTGCCAATATATCTGCTCACTTGATACGCAATAAGCGAAGGCATTTGCTTAAAAGTTGCCATTTTTGCCTCGTTTCAACCACAGTGCTTGTCTTTTATGCAGAAGCATTTGACGATAGTTTTTAGTAGTTCAAATTTTGACGGTACCTGCCGTGGAAAAACAAGGCATCTGTATACTTTTGTGACATATCAGGCGCGTAAGAAGGCAATAGTTTGCGATTTTTAAAGCATGAATGCGCAATAAGGTATCATGATTGCATACTGACATCTGGAGGACAGCCTCCGGTATCGCCAATGGCTATATAACAACTGGACGTTCGGGCTCATGAACACAAAGATTTTCCAAATCAAGCTAAAGCAAGAAGTTCTCCGGCATCTCAAATATTCTTTGGGTAAGGATCAAGGGCACGCAACGCCTTACGATTGGCGTATGTCCCTGTCTCTGGCTCTGCGCGATATCGTCGTTGATCCATGGTTTGATAGCACCCGCAAAACCTATGACAGCAACGCTAAGCGCGTCTATTACCTGTCTATGGAGTTCCTGATCGGGCGTCTTATTGAAGATGTGGCCATCAACCTCGGCTTTGAAGATGTCGCACGCGAAACGATGCGTGAGTTCGGTCAGGACTATGATGCCATTGTTGCCAACGAACCTGACGCCGCTCTCGGCAACGGCGGGTTGGGACGCTTGGCGGCCTGTTTCCTCGATTCCTTGGCAACGTTGGGCATTCCCGCTCATGGCTATGGCATTCGCTATGAACACGGCCTATTCGAGCAGCATTTTGAAAATGGTGCGCAGGTAGAAACTGCCGAAGGCTGGCTCGCTCAGCGCAACGTTTGGGAATTCGAACGCCCGGAAGTGGCTTATATCATCGCCTTTGGTGGTCATGTGAGTGAAACAGATGGCCGTGCTGTTTGGTATCCTGCTGAAACCGTCAAAGCACAGGCTTATGATGCTCCAGCCCTAGGCTGGCAAGCGCGTTGGTGCAACACCTTGCGTCTTTGGTCCGCCAAACCGACCCGCGCCTTCGACCTTGAAAGCTTCAACCGGGGCGATTTCCTTGCGGCGAGTGCGCCGGAAGCCTTGGCGCGGACCATTTCCCGCGTCTTGTACCCCGACGACACCACAGACACCGGTAAAGAGCTGCGTCTGAAGCAAGAATATTTCTTTACCTCTGCGTCCATTCAGGATCTGATCCGACGTTATCGTTCCACCAACGATGATCTGCGCGATTTGCCCAAAAAGGCAGCGATCCAGCTCAACGATACGCACCCGGCCATCGCAGGCCCCGAATTGGTGCGCTTGCTTACCGATATTCATGGCATCGAAATCCATGAATCCATAGATATCGCTCGCAAATGTCTTGGCTATACCAACCATACGCTTCTGCCAGAAGCGTTGGAGCGTTGGCCTGAACATCTGTTCGCACGCATTCTGCCGCGTCATTACCGCATCATTGAAATCATTCAGGATCAGCATCTCAAAGATACGGGTTCTGACATCCGCATCATCAAGGATGGCAACGTCAATATGGGTGAGTTGGCCTTTATCATGGCAACCCATGTCAATGGCGTTTCAGCTCTGCATACCGAGCTGGTCAAAGAAACCGTCTTTGGCGATCTGCACAAGGTCTATCCGAAACGGATTATCAACGAGACCAACGGCATCACGCCGCGTCGTTGGCTGTACGATTGCAACAAACCGCTTCGCAATCTAATCAACTCCACCATCGGCATTGAATGGCCGGATGATTTGGAACAGCTGGAACGCCTGGCACCTTACGCAGACGATGCCGCTTTCCAGGAAGAATTCCATAAGGCGAAGCTCGAGAATAAACGGCGTTTCATCAACTGGCTCTCCGACATCCGTGACATTCAGATTGATCCAAACGCAATGCTCGACATTCAGGTGAAGCGTATTCACGAGTATAAGCGTCAGCTGATGAATCTGATCGAAGCGGTTGCCTACTGGAATGAGATCAAGGAGAACCCGAATAAAGACTGGACGCCTCGCGTCAAGGTCTTTGGCGGCAAGGCAGCTCCGGGCTATGAAGTGGCCAAAAAGATCATTCACCTCATCAATGATGTTGCCAATGTCATCAACAATGATCCGGCAACCAAGGACTATCTCCAGATCGTATTCCCTGAAAACTACAATGTGTCCATGGCAGAGATCCTCATGCCAGCGGCAGATCTGTCTGAGCAGATTTCTACAGCCGGCAAGGAAGCGTCAGGCACGGGGAATATGAAATTTGCACTGAACGGTGCCTTGACGATCGGTACACTGGATGGTGCCAACGTTGAAATTCGCGATCATGTGGGGGCTGAAAACTTCTTCCTGTTTGGATTGACTGCAGAAGAAGTAGAAGAACGCCGTCATCAGCCTGAATATTCTCGCCGAGCCATCGAAGCCAGCCCGCGTCTTTACCGTGTGCTGAACCAGATTGCCAGTGGTGTATTCTCGCCGGATGAACCTCATCGCTACGGGTCTATTGTGCAGATGATGTATGAGAGTGACTACTTCCTTGTGACTTGTGATTTCGACGACTATTTCGACACACAGCGCAAGGTCGACAAAGCCTATCTCGACACCAAGGAATGGACCCGCAAGACGATTTTGAACACGGCCAATATGGGCTGGTTCTCATCTGATCGCACCATCAAAGGCTATGCAAAAGACATTTGGGGTGCCAAATCTCTATATGAGCGCTAACCGCTAACACTGACCCGACGGCGAAATTTGAGCCTTCGCCGTCGGGGTCATAAAATTATGACAAAAATCCGATTTTTTAAAGAATATCAACTTCTGCGACAAATTGGCGGTATGAAATTCTAGGTTAAAAAAACAAAGGGATACTACCCACCTGGCAGTTCCATTTGCGGATCACATGCTCTAGCGTAAAAGTAACAAAGGGGGAGCAGGGCGATGACGACATATACTTCAAAAAGAGACGCTCAGGCCATTCAGAATGGTGTTCACAGCAATCCATTCTCGGTTTTGGGGCTGCAAGAATGGGAAGACCAGCTTGTTGTTCGGGTCTTCATTCCCGGCGCATGCGAAGTAGAAGTAATCGACCACGAAACTGGCGCACTGATTGAGGAACTGGAACGCGATGATGTTGCGCCAGATCTGTTCGCCAAACCGATTGCAGGCAAGAAAGAGTGGTTTGCCTATAAGATCCGGGCCCGCGTTGGGGATCATGTCTGGATTCAGGAAGATCCTTATCGTTTCGGTCCCGTTATTGGTGAGCTGGATGAATATCTGCTCGGCGAGGGGACCCATCAGTCGCTCTGGAAAGTGCTCGGGGCCCATGTCATCACCTATGATGGGGTTGAAGGGACGCATTTTGCCGTTTGGGCTCCCAATGCGCGCCGCGCCTCTGTCGTTGGTAACTGGAACAACTGGGATGGCAGGCGCCATGCCATGCGTCCACGCGGCGTGACCGGTGTGTGGGAAATCTTCATTCCGCAGGTAGGTGAGGGGCAGGCTTACAAATATGAGCTGCTTGACCGTCAGGGCCAGTTACTGCCGCTAAAGGCCGACCCGGTTGGTTTTGGCTCGGAACACGCACCGCGCACCGCTTCTATTGTTCGCAAGCTTGATGGCCATGAGTGGCAAGATGACGAATGGATGAAGACGCGCGAGCAGACGACCAAAATTGACAAACCGATTTCCATCTATGAAGTCCATCTGGGGTCTTGGCGCCGCGTCAAAGACGAAGGCAATCGTCCACTTTCCTATATGGAACTGGCCGAGCAATTGGTGCCCTATGTCAAAGATATGGGCTTTACCCATGTCGAAATGATGCCGATCTCGGAATATCCATTCGATGGCTCCTGGGGGTACCAGCCTGTTGGTCTTTTTGCTCCGACCATTCGTCATGGCACGTTGGAAGAGTTTCGTGCCATGGTGGAAGCGTTCCATGCCGCAGGCATTGGTGTGCTGATAGACTGGGTGCCCGGACATTTCCCTGAAGACCCTCACGGTCTTGCTCGCTTTGATGGCACTGCGCTTTATGAGCATGAAGACCGCCGCGAAGGCTTCCACCCCGACTGGAACACGCTCGTTTATAACTATGGCCGCCGCGAAGTCTCCAACTTCCTGTCTGCCAACGCGCTTTACTGGTTCAATGAACATCATATCGATGGCTTGCGTGTGGATGCGGTCGCCTCGATGCTGTATCGGGATTACTCGCGCAAGGACGGAGAGTGGATTCCGAACAAGGATGGTGGTCGCGAGAATTACGAAGCGATTGATTTTCTGCGTAACACCAATATTACCTCTTATCGCGAAGCCCCCGGCATCATGACGATTGCTGAAGAATCTACGGCATTTCCGGGTGTGAGTGCGCCAACCAACCATGGTGGCCTCGGCTTTGGCTACAAATGGAACATGGGCTGGATGAATGATACGCTGCGTTACATGTCTCATGAAGCCGTGCACCGCAAGTATCATCATCACGACATGACTTTCGGCATGCATTATGCCTTTTCCGAAAATTACATTCTTCCGCTCAGCCATGACGAAGTAGTTCATGGCAAGGGCTCTCTGCTAAGTCGCATGCCTGGATATCCGGCAGATCAGTTTGCCAACCTCAGAGCCTATTTCGGTTTCATGTGGGGGCATCCGGGCAAGAAGCTGCTGTTCATGGGTGGCGAATTTGCGCAAGGGGAAGAATGGAACCACAATGAAAGTCTGGACTGGCATCTTCTGCAATATGACTTCCAGCGTGGGGTGCAGTCGCTTGTACGCGATTTGAACCGCGTTTATCGCGAGGTTCCTGCGCTACATAAGAATGATAGCAATCCAAAAGGATTTGAGTGGATCGAATGCCATTCAGCTGAAAATTCCGTCTTCGCCTGGATTCGGTATGGCGATGAGGGCGATGCACCGGTTCTTGTGGTTTGCAACATGACGCCAGTTGAGCGTCAGAGCTATCGCCTTGGTGTGCCTAAGGCAGGCCGATGGGTGGAAATTCTGAACACGGATTCAAATCTTTATGCAGGCGGTGGACGTGGCAATCTGGGCGCAGCAGAGACTGAGAATATTGGTTCGCATGAACGCAGTGTTTCGCTCTCACTGACCTTACCGCCACTTTCAACACTCTATTTTCAACTGGAGCAAGCCTGAACGGATTTGAACGCGTGTCAACAAACAAAAGTGGGGAGAGCATTTTATGAAACTCGATCGTGAAACATCGAAACTTGCCAATCAATCGATGGCATTCATTCTCGCTGGCGGCAAGGGCAGCCGCTTGCAGGAACTCACCGAAAAGCGCTCAAAACCGGCCATGTATTTTGGCGGGAAAAGTCGCATCATCGATTTTGCTCTCTCCAATGCCGTGAATTCAGGCATTCGCCGTATCGGTATCGCAACCCAGTATAAGGCGCATAGCCTGATCCGCCATCTGCAACGAGGTTGGAGCTTCCTGCGGGAGGAGCGAAACGAGTTTCTAGATATTCTGCCCGCATCCCAGCGCATGAATGACGAGGCCTGGTATCAGGGCACATCAGATGCGATTTACCAGAATATCGACATTCTGGAGAGCTATGGTCCCAAATATATCGTCATCCTCGCCGGCGATCACATCTACAAGCAGGACTATGCCTTGATGGTTCGGCAGCATGTAGAAACGGGTGCGGATGTGACGGTCGGCTCCATTGAAGTGCCGCTAGAAGAAGCCAAGGCATTTGGTGTGATGAAAGTCGATAAGGATGATCGTATTCTCGACTTCATCGAAAAGCCTGAAAATCCACCAGCAATGCCAAATGATCCGGAACGCGCACTGGCATCCATGGGCATTTATGTGTTCGAAGCGAAGTTCCTCTACGACATTCTGCGCGAGGAAGCCTGTAATCCCGATACCCACCATGATTTTGGCAAGGATATCATTCCCAAGTTAGTCAAGGGCGGCAAGGCTATTGCTCACCCGTTCAGCCGGTCTTGCATACGTTCCGGCCTGGAAACAAAGCCATATTGGCGCGACGTTGGAACCATCGACGCTTTCTGGGAAGCCAATATCGACCTGACGGACTTTATTCCGGAGTTGGATATCTACGACAATGATTGGCCGATCTGGACGCATCAGGAACTGACACCACCTGCCAAATTCATTCATGACGAAGAGGGCCGTCGTGGTCAGGCTGTTTCTTCAATGGTATCTGGCGGTTGCATCATTTCAGGTTCATCCCTTAATCGTTGTCTGCTCTTTACCGGCGTAAAGGCACACTCTTTCTCTAAGATGAGTGGTGTCGTGGCGTTGCCATATGCCGAAATCAACCGTAAGGCCCAGCTCAAGGATGTCGTAGTCGATCGCGACGTTAAAATTCCGGCTGGCCTCGTTGTCGGTGAAGATCCGGAACTGGATGCCAAACGGTTCCGCAGAACCGAAAAGGGCATTTGCCTGATCACCCAGTCCATGATTGACAGATTGGACCTATAGATGAACATTTTATTTGTTGCTTCCGAATGCTCACCATTCGTGAAAACCGGCGGTCTGGCCGATGTAATCGGCTCAGTGCCAAAGGCTCTCGAACAACTTGATCACACGATCAAAATTCTTTTGCCTGCCTATCCGGATGTGAGTGGTTGGGCTCAACATGGTGATGTTCTGCTTGAATTGGAAGATCTGTTTGGTGGCCCTGCACGTGTCATATCCGTGCGGGCCAAAGGACTCAATCTTCTGATGTTGGAAGCACCCCATCTATATGACAGGAAGGGGACCATCTATCTCGATGAAGAGGGCTTCGACTGGGAAGACAATCCCATTCGCTTTGGTGCTCTGTCATTGATTGGTGCCAAAATCGGTTTGGATGGCATCGGCG
This sequence comes from uncultured Cohaesibacter sp., assembly GCF_963678225.1. NCBI lineage: Bacteria > Pseudomonadati > Pseudomonadota > Alphaproteobacteria > Hyphomicrobiales > Cohaesibacteraceae > Cohaesibacter > uncultured Cohaesibacter sp. The sequence goes on from NZ_OY782764.1 coordinate 3,537,667, forward strand.
GCTGGAAGCCGGATGTCGTCCATGCTCATGATTGGCAAGCGGGCCTTGTTCCGGTCTATATGAAGCAATCCGGCCGCGAAGCGCCGCCAACAGTCATGACAATCCATAACATCGCGTTTCAGGGGCTGTTCGACGGCAGTGTCGTGCAAACTCTGGGGCTATCGGGCGATATGTACAACCCCGATGGTTTTGAATATTGGGGGCATGCCGGTTTCCTTAAAGGTGGATTGGCCTTCGCGGACAAAATCACTACAGTAAGCCCCACTTATGCCCATGAATTGCTGACGCCAGAATTTGGCATGGGGCTGGAAGGCCTTCTTAAAAGCCGTAAGAGTGACCTTGTTGGCATCTTGAACGGTATTGATCTAGGTGTATGGGATCCGCAGGAAGACCCTAGCCTGACAAAGACCTATAGTGCCAAAAGCCTCAAGCGCAAAGCGGCCAATCGGGAATGGCTTGAAGAGCAATATGGTTTATCGGGCAATCCTGATGCGCCTTTGTTCGGGATCGTCTCTCGCTTGACAACACAGAAGGGTGTCGATCTGCTCATGGAGGTCATCCCGACCATCATCGAGCGCGGGGCGCGGCTTCTCGTGCTCGGCACAGGCGAGAAAAGGCTCGAAGAAGCGTGTCTCAACGCAGCCCAGAATGCGCCGGAAAATATCGCGGTCAAAATCGGCTACAGTGAAGATTTGGCTCACAAGATTCAGGGTGGCGCAGATGCTATCCTCGTGCCCTCACGCTTTGAGCCCTGCGGTTTGACCCAGCTTTATGCACTGCGCTATGGCACAATTCCTGTTGTCGCGCACACGGGAGGCCTTGCTGATACTGTTATTGATGCCAATGCAGCAGCTCTTGCGACCAAATGCGCAACTGGCATCCAGTTTGCGCCGACCACTGTCGAAGCCCTGGAGCTTGCCATTCATCGCACATGCGATCTGTTTGCCGAAACCAAGAAATGGAAAGCAATGATGCGAAGAGCCATGTCGCAAGAGGTGGGCTGGAACCAATCCGCCGAGCTATATGCAGACCTGTACAAGTCGCTCATTTGAATGAATGTGCCCAGTAGGACCGATCATTGATGAAATACAAGATATCCAATGGAACTCCATATCGACTGGGAGCCTTCTATGATGGAGAGGGCACCAATTTTGCGGTTTTCTCCGCAAATGCCAGTCAAATCGATCTCTGCCTGTTTTCTGAAGACGGGACGAAAGAGATCGACCGGATATCTATGCCTGAAAGAACAGGCCCGGTCTGGCACGGCTATCTGCACGGCTTGAAACCGGGAACCTTGTATGGTTTTCGTGCGCACGGTATTTATGCGCCAGAGCAGGGACATCGTTTCAATTCCAATAAACTGTTGCTAGACCCTTATACACGCGAAATTTTTGGCAAGTGGACTCCTTCTGCAACCTTGTTTGGATATCAAAAAGGAGCAAGCGGTGGAGACTTGACCTTTGGCGCGGCAGATAGTGCGGCTTGCGTTCCCAAGTCTGTCGTTTCGGATCCGGCGCTCAATGACTTTCTGCAAACTGAGGCGCCTGTCATGGATGGGCGCGACTTGATTTATGAGGCCCATGCCAAAGGCCTGACCAAGCTTCATCCCGATGTACCGGAAAATTTGCGTGGCACTTACGAAGGGCTCGCCAGTGACGCCATGATTGATCATCTTTTGTCGATCAATGTGCGTGCCGTTGAGCTGATGCCGGTGCATCATTTTCTTGACGACGAGTTTTTGCTCGATAAGAATTTAGTCAATTACTGGGGCTATAATTCGATCGGTTTCTTCGCCTTGGAGCCACGTTATCTGGGCCCTGATGGCATTGTCGGTTTCCGTACCATGGTGCAAAAGCTCAAGGCGGCCGGTATCCAGGTCTATCTTGACGTTGTGTTCAACCACACAGCAGAAGGCGACCAAAATGGCCCGACCATTTGCTTCCGAGGTTTGGACAATGCGACCTATTATCGCCTAATAGCTGGCCAACCACGCTATTATGTCAACGACACTGGCTGCGGCAACACTGTCAACGTTTCTCACCCATATGTTCTGCGCATGGTTCTGGATTCCTTACGCTACTGGGTGCTATGCATGGGGGTTGACGGTTTCCGTTTCGATTTGGCAACCACAGTTGCGCGGGAAGATTATGGTTTTGATCTCTATGGTGGATTCCTTGATGCCATCCGGCAGGATCCCATACTCTCCACCGTGCGCCTGATCGCCGAGCCGTGGGATATTGGCCCGGGCGGCTATCGACTTGGTGGCTTTCCACCTGAATTTTCCGAATGGAACGATAGCTACCGAGATACCACACGCCGATATTGGAAAGGCGATCCGCAAACAACGCCGGATTTGGCTTCCCGTTTGCTCGGTTCAGCCGACAAGTTTGATCGGGCAGGGCGTCGCGCCTGGTCTTCAGTCAATTTCATTTCTGCCCATGATGGTTTTACGCTTGCGGATATCACGCGCTACAACAATCGCCACAATGACGCCAATGGCGAAAACAACATGGACGGTCATGGTGCCAACTATAGCGACAATTGCGGCGTGGAAGGCGATACGAAAGATCCTGTCATTCTTGCGCGCCGCAAACGTCGTCAACGGAATTTTTTGGCTACACTGTTTCTCAGTCAGGGTAGCCCGATGCTGCTGGCTGGCGACGAGATTGCCAATAGCCAAAAGGGCAACAACAACGCCTATTGTCAGGACAACGAAATCGGCTGGGTTGATTGGGCCAATGCCGACAATGACCTGATGGAGTTCGTGCGTTACCTGAGCAGCTTCCGGCGTGAGCATAAGGCTTTGCGTCAGGACCGCTTTTTGCATGGTGCCAAGCGTCAGCAGGACGATCTACGCGACGTGGAATGGACCGACTTTGGTGGCTTTTCACTCAAGTGGCGCGACCCAAGCCTCTCAAGCTTCTGCCTGACCTTGCGTTGCTCTGCCGAAGCACCGTCATATGAAAAAGACAATGATGTTGTATTTATAATTTTCAATCGCAGCAATGTCGCTGCCAGTGTGGTTTTACCCTCCTGCCCAGATGGGTTTCACTGGGTCAGGGCCTTGGATACCGCACAACAAACCCAACACCCGAGCTTGGAAACACAGCAGGATTCCACCGAAATTTCGGGTTCCTCCGTCGTTGCCCTGATACTAGAAGCGGATACTGCAAACACATGAATCAAGACAAGCTGAACGCTCTTGCTGGTTTTTTTGGAATTCACACTGCTTACAACGATTTTGACGGCAATCTGGTTCAGACGTCAGTTGAAACTCAGCTAGCCCTACTGCGCGCCAATGGTTTGCATCTGGATAATGATGCAATGCTCGATGAAGCCATTGAATCCTATGTGGTGGCTGAACAGGACCGATGGTTTCCTCGTGAATTGATCACGGGGACAGGCTTTGACTACCAGTGCAATTTCGGGCTCGGTGCCCGTTGGCATATCGAGTTGGATGAAGACCTCCCTGATGACGCTAAACACAGCATACCGGATGAAGTCTTGTGCGGTATTGCCGAGACGCATATCTCCTTGCCACCTTTACCATCGGGAATTCATCAGCTGGTCTGCGAAGTGGGGGGACGGGTCGAGATCGTAACGCTCATCACTGCCCCGCTTAAGGCACCATCTGTTGAGCAATTGACAGGAAAGAGCCGCGTTTGGGGGATCAATGCGCCGCTATATGGTTTCCGGTCACATCGCAATTCCGGCATTGGCGATTTTGAAGACCTGGCCCAGTTTTCCGAGTATGTGCAATCCCTTGGCGGGAGTTTTGTCGGCATAAATCCCGTGCACGCCTTGGGCTTTTCAGATCAATATGCCATGAGTCCGTATTCGCCGACGCACCGGGGCTTTCTGAACACCCAGCATATCGCTCTCGATCAGTTTTCCGGCATGCCGGCTTCACCTCAGCTTCATGCGTTGTTACAGGCGGTGGAAACGCAATGGTCAGAGTTAAGAGTAAGTGATCAGGTCGAATATCAATCCCATCGCGTATGCCACAATGCGGCTTTGCGCGATTTGCATTCGCTCTTCCTTGACCATGCCGATCAGGCGTCTCTCGACGCCTTGGCTGCCTTCAGAGCTGAGAAAGGCTCCTATCTTGAGCGCTTCGCGCTCTATGAGGCTCTCTCAGATCATTACGGCCCAGAATGGCACCGTTGGCCAGTGCAGTTCAGAGATCGCCATGAAGATGCTTTACGCGCTGCAAGAGAACTTTATGCCACGCGGATTGACTTCCATGTCTGGCTTCAGTGGATTGCAAGTGTACAGCTGACGCAAACACAGCAACGGGCAAGCGGCAATGGTGGCTTGGGGCTCTATCTGGATCTTGCGGTTGGCGCACGTCGCGGAGGCGGTGAAAGCTGGTGCGAGCATGATAGTGTCGCTCAGGGCATCTCTCTGGGCGCACCTCCTGATCAGTTGGGGCCTGATGGACAGAATTGGGGGCTCGTTGCCTATGCCCCCAAAAAGTTGGCCGCGAACAAATACAAGTCTCTACGCAATATCTATCGCTCGGCCATGCAATATGCCGGTGTGCTGCGCATTGATCACGTGCTTGGTTTGAACCGCAGCTTCTGGATTCCCGATGGTGGCATTCCCGGTGCGTATGTAACACAACCACTCGATACTTTCCTATCCATCCTTTCCATCGAAGCCGATGCTTCCAACACAGCGGTGATTGGGGAAGATCTGGGATTGGTGCCCGATGGTTTCCGCGATGCCGTACAAGCACATGGCATTTATGGCTACTCGGTGCTGCAATATGAAAAATGGCCGGATGGGCGTTTCAAGCATCCCAATGAACTAAGAGAATTTAGTCTCGCCAGCTTCAGTACCCATGATACGCCGACACTCAAAGGGTTCATCTCTGGATGTGACATCAAGTGGCGAGACCGGATTAGGGGCTCAGAGCATCCTTCTACCGGAGCGCTGGAAGCGCGTGCACATGATGTCGCGGCACTCGCCAAACTGGATCCGGATGAAAGCACGCATGGCGATCTGAGCTTTGATCATCTCTTTAACACGATCCATGGGAGTTTGGCGCACTCGCCGGTTGCCATGTTGGCTGTGCAGCTGGATGACATTCTGGCTGAGGAAGAAGCCCAGAACCTGCCCGGGACCGTCGATCAGCATCCGAATTGGCGCAGAAAATGCTCACTGGAACTGGAGGATCTGCCCAAGGACAAAGCCTTTGATGAGGTTGCTCAGATGATGAAAGAAAGCGGCCGAAGTCTCGGTGAATTGTGACGTCTCGCAATAAGAAACAGGATGTAGAAATGGCCCGACGGCACATTGCCGACGGGCCATTTTCTTTTGAACCCTATTTATCAACCGCGTTAGCGACGGCAGCCAAATCGTCTTTCCCAATAGACAATGGTGTCAACGCGTCTCTGCTGCCCAGGCGTCAATCGCCCCCATGGAGCATAGCATCGCGGGCCGAAAACCTGACGGGCTCTTGCTGTTTTAAAACAATAACCTTGCCGCGCGAAAATCGCATTCCGCGCATACCAAAGCTCACCACAGGTCATATTGCGATAGCCCTGCGCAGCGGCCTTGTTTGGCCCCAATTCTCCGTCCAACAATGGTGATATGAACATGATGCCAGCAGCCATCATGATAGAATATAATAACCGAGCCTTTTTCATTAATCTGTCCCCTTGATCAATGGCACCGTGGCCGCAATCCGCTTACCTTCTTGAGTTGACAGTATAACCCGAAACGGATTGGGTTAACATTGATCACCTGTACTAGCCTTTCAAAATGAAGGGGAACAGGAGGGCAATAAAAAAGCCAGCTTTTCGGGCTGGCTTTTTGTTGGATATTTTCAACCGGATCAATAGACGTCACGAACGTAACGCTTTTCCTTTTTCATCAAGTTGACATAGTCCATGGCACCATCTTCACTGAGACCAGCCTGTTCTGAAATCACCTCGTGCAAGGCGCGGTCGACATCTTTGGCCATGCGAGATGCATCACCACAGACATAGAAATGCCCACCTTCTTCAAGCGCAGCATAAAGATCCTTGGCGTGCTCCTTCATGCGCGTCTGGACATAGATCTTCTTAGCCTGATCACGCGAGAAGGCAAGGTCCAGACGGTTCAGAACGCCGTCAGATTGCATCTTGGCCAATTCATCCTTGTAGATGAAATCTGACTTTTCATGCTGGTCGCCAAAGAACAGCCAGTTATAGCCCTTGGCACCAATTGCCTGACGTTCCTGAAGGAAGGCGCGGAACGGTGCAATACCGGTGCCCGGTCCAACCATAATCATGGGAACATCGTTATTCTCCGGCACGCGGAAGCTCTTGTTGGGCGAAACAAAGACCTTGGATTTTTCTTTGCCGACACGATCAGCAAGGAAGCAAGATGCAACACCACCATGTTTGCGCCCATGGCTTTCATAGCGCACGGAAGCAATCGTTAGATGCACGCTATCTGCAAACATCTTTGAGCTGGAGGAGATGGAATAGGCACGATGCTGCAAAGGTTTGAAGAGCTTGATCAGCTCATCAACCGAAAAACGTGCTTTCGGGTGCAGTCGTGCAATATCCAGAGCGTCCTTGGACCACAAATAGGCTTCCATCGCCTCTTTGTCGTTAAAATCGACGATATGCTGGAGATGCTCATCATCCGTGCGAGCCGCAATGGCCTTGATGAATTCGCTAGACGGCGTTGAAATCTCCAACTGACTGAAAAGCAGGTCTTCCAGCGACTTGTCTTTGCCGGATACAGCGGTATCTCCGGACACACCCAAATAGTCCAGCCACTCGGAGACGAGGGCAGGGTCGTTGGTCGGGATGATGTTGAGGGCATCGCCTGCAACATAGTTCGGTCCATCGTCGGAAAGATCAAATTCGTAATGGCGAATTTCTTTAGCCGATCCTTCACCAGAAAGAAGATGATTAACCGTAACCGGCGCTTCAAACGGGTTCTTGCGCGTCCATTTGGATTTGGCCGGCTTGGCTGCCGCCGCAGCACTATGCGGGATCGGACCACCGGCATCTTCCGGCTTGTGTTTTGCCAGTTCTTCACGCGCTGAAGCCATCCAGCCGTCAGCACTTTCTTCAAAGTCAACGTCGCAATCCACACGAGCCGCCAGTCGCTTGGCGCCCAACTGCTCGAAACGAAGATCAAACTGCTTACCGGCTTCGCAATAGCCGTCATAGGCGGTATCACCCAGCGCCAGAACCGAGAAATGCATATGTTCAAGGCGAGGGGCGTCCGCCGCCTTAAGGGCATCCCAGAAGAGCTGCGCGTTATCAGGCATCTCCCCTTCGCCATAGGTGGATGTGATCAGGAAAACATAGTTCATTTCAACCAGTGCTGAGACTTCCACATCATCCAGCGAAGCGACAACGGCGTTGACGCCTTCTGCCTTGAGCGTGGCGGCGAAGTCTTCGGCCAATCCTTCCGAATTCCCCGTCTGGGTGCCGAAAAGAATGTGAGCAGTGATGGTCGATTGGGACTCGGACGTAGAGGACTTCTTGCCGGCAAGCATCTGGGTGTGCAGCCCCGCATAGAAGCCAGCCAACCAGGACTTCTGGTCTTCAGAAAAGGGAGAGTCATCAGGAAGGAAAGGTATGGTCATCTCTCATTGATCCGTCAATTGAAATTGATATCGAAAGGACGTCTTGGAAAGCAGGTGCTCATGGCACCTGCTTGACCAGTTCCTGGCTGGAAGTCGCAGCAAACAAGCTTTCGAAATCCGGCAACTCGCCCATGGCTTTGCGGTTCAACCGATCCTGAAGCAGGATCCAGCCGTAGGTCCCGATGGAATCCATCAGGCGAACGTTCCGGTTGGACAGAGCCGTTTTATAGTCCTTCATGCGCTTGTCAGAAACCAGCACGGCCAGTTCCAGATCGGAATAGTCTTCCAGAGCCTTGCGCGCAATGCCGGACAATTTCGTCATCAGGGTGAAATCCTCGGTGAGGATCAGCTTGCGCACACCGCTATTGAGGGTTTCCGCACTGATTTCAGCGCCGCGATAGCGCCCTTTGACGATCTGCTGGGCCATGTTGATCACGGTGAAATTGTTAATCAGCTCATACATCAGCTTGGTGTCGGTTTCACCTTGCTGAGGAATGATGCCATTCGCAATCACCTTGCCATCACGATAGGCCAGCTTGAACTTGCGCAGTTGGTACGAGACCAGAGCGTTTGCGAGCTCTTCGGTCAGTTCCTTGCGCGGTTTGGCCTTCAGAATAGCTTCATAATTCTGATAGGTTTCAAGCGCCAACGGCGTGGCGAACTTGAAGTTAGCCATTTCGGTATCGAAATTTTCCAGAAGGAACTTGGCTTTTTCCGAGCCGGTAAACTTCACATGATGACGCAGCAGGCGCTTCACGGCGATCTGGTGCAGCTTGGCGCGGTCGCTGTCGCCGTCAAGACGATGCAGCTTGACCGAGTCATGGCTGTAAAGGGATTCCAGCTGATCATATGGATCATACTGGTAGGCAACACCACCGGACATGCCGTTGCAGAAGCCCTTGCCAAAGCCGCCAAGGTTCATGATGGCTCCGTTGGTCATATATTCGCCGCAGAAGTCGCCAACCCCTTCGACAACAGCGGTTGCACCGGAGTTACGAACGCCGAAACGGTCGCCAGCGCCCCCTTCAACAAACAGAGACCCGCCAGAGGCACCAAAGAGCGCGAAGTTACCGATCAAATAGTTTTCTTCTGATCCACCACCCGGCGTGTGGATTGCGATATTGCCACCGGATGCGCCCTTGCCGACACCATCGTTACAGGTGCCAACATGATGGAACACCATGCCAGAGTTACAGAAGGCCGCATAAGACTGACCTGCCGAACCATGGGTATGGATTTCCAAAGTCTCGGGCTTGAGCATGTTGCGCCCGCGATCGTCGGTATAGACCATCGGCATTGACTTCACATGCTTTTCAGAAATCTCATGCTGCAGCATGCGTTCGATATCAATCGCCAACTGACCACCAACGGTCTTGTTGCGGTTGTCCAGTTTCTTCTCAACAACGAGCTTGGCGTTTCTGTGGTGGCGCTGAACTGCCTTATTCTTGAATTCCTTCAAGAGCATGTCGTCAATTTCAAAATGCGCTTCCAGATAAACCGGCTCTTTGATGTGAACCTCTTTGACAACCTGAAGCATATTACGGAGATCCATCTGCCCGATGGCACTCGGATGCTTGACCAAATGCAAATAGTCTGATCGACCGCGCGCTTCGCGCATGCTCTTGAATCCGAGATTTGCGAGAATCTCACGGCACTCATGGGCGATATTCATCAGATACTGACCAAGAGCACGCGGGTCACCATCGAACACTTCAGAGTTCGTGGTCAGACCAGCAGGGCATTTGACGTTGCAGTTTTTCGCCATAACGCATTTGAGCATCATTAGCGCTGTGGTGCCGAACTCGAAGCTGTCACCACCAAGCAGGCAGGACTTGATTACATCCGTGGCGGTCTGGTGCGCACCGGAACAACGCAGGATAACCTTGTCGCGTAGACCGTTAGCGCAGAGTGCCTGATGCACTTCGGCAAGGCCGATCTCGGCTGCACGGCCGGTGTTTTTGAGCGAGGTAACCGCCGCAGCACCCGTGCCGCCGGTGTTACCGGCAATGTTGATGACATCAGCACCAGCCTTGGCAACACCGACAGCAATTGTGCCGATGCCTTCAGAGGATACGAGCTTGACGATAACTCTTACGCGAGCCGCCTTGGCGTCATGAATGAGCTGAGCCAAATCCTCAATGGAATAGGTATCGTGATGCGGTGGAGGTGAGATAAGCTCAACCCCCGGCGTGCCACCACGCGCAGCAGCAATCTCAACCGTTACCTTCTTGCCCGGCAGCTGACCACCTTCACCCGGCTTGGCTCCCTGAGCAATCTTGATCTCAATTTCTTCCAGAGTCGGGTCGGCCAGATAGCCAGTCCAAACGCCGAAGCGACCGGAAGCAAGCTGCTTGATGCTCGAAGAGCGGATCGTGCCATAACGGGAATAATGCTCACCACCTTCACCAGAGTTGGAGAAGGCGCCGACCATGTTTGCGCCATGGGCAACGGCTTCATGAGCCGGCGCCACCAGAGCCCCATGAGACATGGCGCCAGAGGCAAGCATCGCCGTAATTTCGTGAGCAGGCTGAACTTTGTTTAGAGCCAGCTTGCCATTCGGGCGTTTGTGGTTTGCCAGATAGTTATGAGCGAGCCCCTTGGCGGTAATATGAATATGTTCGCCTTCAGTTTCCATGGTAAGCAACTCGTCACCGAACTGTTTCTTCAGGGCAACAGACAGGGCAACCAGTCTTTCATGGCTATATTTGCTCGCAAAGAAGGCCGTAAAGCTGTCATCCTTGTTGTGATGGACCCGCAAACCGCGAACGTAGAAGTTGTTGTTGCCGATCAGATCGTGCCGGAACAGTTCGTGTTGGAATTCATCCGCCGTGGTTGCCCAGCTGATATCAGTTGGGAAGCACAGCACATCACGCAAAGCGGCAGGGCGGGCTTCACGTTCCTTGGCCAGTTCCAGAGCAAACTTGCGATAGTTTGGCGTGATCTTGAAGGCGTCGATTTCCTCTGGCGTACGGCGTCCAAAACTGGTGTTCCGATAGGAATCCGAGCTCTTGCCATAAGCATCCTTGAGTTTCTCGACCGGCAGAAGGCGCAAATCATTGACGTTTGCGTCGCCCTTTTCCGGAGCTGACAAATCCGACTGGATCGGCTCTTCGGTCATTTCGACAAATCCGCGAACAGCCAACGTACCATAGGTATGACCAGCCCCCTCGGAACGCTCTTTAAAGAGGCCGAGCAGAGGAATGTCATCTTCGGTTTTGACTTCGCACGCGCGAATGTGCCAATCAACAACGCTTTTTGCAACAGAAGCAAAGTCAACGCCACCAACCGTGTTCTTCATGTTGGGGAAGTAGCGTTTCAGAATGGCTTCGTCCGTATCAAGGAAGTTTGGCTCAAAGAATTCACCGCCAATGTAGCTCTCCGCGGTGCAGAGGCCCACTTTACCCATGGTCTTCATGAGGGACTTGTTGGCGGCGTAGATGAACTGCTTGATGTTTGCCTTGGCTGCGTCCAGATCACCCTTTGCAAACTCCATGGCACGGGCTTCCACGACGATCGGCATAACAGCCGAGGCACCAAAGCCCAGAGCCGTCGCGATCTGATGGGCAGAGGCTATCTGACCACTTTCCGCAACAAGAGATACGCGGAAGCGCACGCCCTGTTCAATCAGGCGCTGGTTAGCAGCTGAAATCATCAAAGGCAGCGGAATGGCAGCTCTTTTCTCGTCCACCATCGCGTCAGACAGAATGACGATGCCACCCTTTTCGCGCGCAGCTTCTTCTACCTCATCACAAACAGCATCAACGGCGGCGATGAGATCGTCCTGTGCCTTTGACTTGTTGGCTTTGTGATCAACAAGGAAGGTCATGGCGATCTCGGTGACTTCTACATCGCCTTGCGCCCGAATGGCAGACAGATCATCAGGCGAAAGCACTGGCGTTGGAACAACCAGCTGCTTGGTTTCACCCTTGTTGAAATGCGGCTTCGCACCCAAGGCAACGCGCAAGGTCATGCCGTCTGCTTCACGCAGACTGTCGAGCGGCGGGTTGGTGACCTGAGCAAAGCGCTGGGAGAAATATTTCGACATGCCGCCTTCCTGATCGGTTAGCGCATTGATAGCTACGCCGTAGCCCATTGCCGAAATCTTTTCCTTGCCGGTCTGCATCATCGGGTCCAGCAGGAACTTGAAGCTCTCCTGGTTGAGGCCATAAGCAACCGAACGCTGAACATCGGTGAAGGATTCCGCAACCTTGGTCTTGCCATCTGTGCGCGGCAGATCATCGAGGTTTTTGCGTGCTCTCTCAAGCAGCGAACGATAGTCGCGCTTTGATGCAAGCATTTTGAGAGCTTCATCAGAGGTGTAGGATTGTTTGGTCTCATGATCATAATAGAGCATGCCACCAGCTTCGATGCGTCCACGCCGCAGGATGCTTTCAGGATCAAAATCAACCTGACCGGCTTCTGACATCACACAAAGATACTCGTCCGTCTCCACAGAACGGAGAGGGCGCAGGCCCAAGCGGTCAAGACGCGCACCGACAACCGTGCCGTTCCCGAAGATCAGAGCGGCTGGCCCGTCATTCTTCTCTTCATAAAGAGAGAAATATTCAAGCATCACGCGAACATCCTCAGGAAAACGCGTGTCATTCTCCCAAGCCGGCGGCATCATGGCCACAACAGCCGTGATCAGATCAAGATCGTCCTCAATCAGACGGCGCTCAAGCGTCTGGTCAAGACGCGCAGAGTCAGACTGCCCGGGAGGGGAATAGATCTGCTGGTTCTTCATCTGGGCAATTGTTGCTTCAGAGAGGCGGTTCTTCTTGTCCGTGTTGAGCTCGCCGTTATGCGCCATCAAACGGAACGGCTGCGCCATAGAAGGCTGCGGCTCGGTGTTGGTGGAAAAACGCGTATGGAAGAACAGCGAGTGGATCTTGTGATCCTCATCGGTCAGATCGTAGAAATAGGGGATGACCTCGTTCGAGTTGAGACGGCCCTTATAGACCTGCGTATGCGCAGACATGGAAAGCGGGTAAAGCCCCTTGAGATCAGGATCCAGATAAGCCACGGCTTCAATGGCCATCAGCGCATCATGAATCTTGCGGTCAAAAGTCTTGGCATCCATCGTTTCATCTTTAATGAAAACGACCTGGTGCACCGTCAGCATATATTTCAAGGCTGCTGGGCGAATGACCGAGTTGTTCACCGGAGCATCGCGCACAAGAACGATGCGCAAACCATTTTTCTCAAGGCTTTCCTTGATCAGCTTGTCTGCCGCATCCCAGTTTTTTTTCAGCTCTGGCAGAAAGAAGTTGCCAACGCCGAATTCGCCCAGTTCCAGAGTGGGGAGGCCTGTGATCTTGCGGAAGAAAGACAGAGACAAATCAACGCAAACGCCAGCGCCATCGCCGACACCTTCCGCGCTCATGCCGCCACGATGGGGAACGGTGCACAAAGCTTCGTTCGCCTTCAAAAGAACATCATGGGTTTGAACGCCGGATTTGTAAGTCAAGAAGCCAACACCGCAGCTGCTTTTTTCAAAGCTATGGTCATACAGGCCGAATTGATTCTGAGACTGTTCCAAACCGCTTATCCTCACTTTTTAAGGGCGCGACCTCTAAGTCCGGTCCAAAATATGGACCAAAGTGCGAGATCGTCGTCTTTATCCGAAACCGGACCAATGCAGTGATCCGTAATGACGACGAGCATACCGCTCGACGGTTCCGTTTTGCATTGCACCTTGGAAGGTGCCTGCGCCATTGAACTATCGCGTAATAAAAGGCTGTGAAACCTGAGTTATACAGACAATTATAGCTCAACTCTTGCAAAAAGGGGCGCAAAAATCCCGATCATCTATTTTACTCTTTAAAACAGATGCCGAGAATTCATGTCACAGAACTAAGGCTGTGCGTAAATGGTATGGGGGAATGCGTCAAGCTCATAAAAGATGAAAACGGACGATTTTTTCGTTTGTTGGTCATTTTTCCGTACATTCTGCGCAATTGTTTCTTCAGGTCCGTGTATTAAATACAAACGTTCCAAAGCTGAAAATATTTGATAAAACGCAGTAAAGCCTGCAAAATTGCGGCGATAGGCCCCATGATTGGTTTCTCACAAACGTGTTGGACTGTGGGACGAAGAAAAACACCATGCGCCCTGTCATTCGCCACCATGCTTTCGTGAAACACCATCGTTCCGCTTGGATAGACTATCTGCGATTTGAGACTAAACAGGCGAGATCTGTTTTAAATCGCCCACGCATCGTCAAAGGTAAAGCGTATATTGGCGCCTAACCTTGCGGGTTGCCCGCTATAGGCAACCACTTCCGCTCCATCGCTCATCTCAAGGCAAATGCGATATCTCTCGCCTAGATAGGTGGAGCCGACAACACGCGCGGGCAATCCGTTCTCCTGATCGAGCCTGATATGCTCGGGGCGTACGCACAAGCTAACCGGACAGGCCTCCAGCTGTGATGCAACACATTGATCCTGTCGCGTGCGGAACTCCTGTCCATGAACAACCACATCGCGCCAGCATCCATCCTGTCGCTTTTCCAGATAGCCCGTCAGGATGGAACTCTGTCCGATAAAACGGGCGACGCGTTCGGTTTTGGGCTGGCTATAAAGATTTTGCGGCTTATCGACCTGCGCCAATTCACCATCAAACATCACGGCAATGCGATCGGCCATGGCCATGGCCTCAGACTGATCGTGCGTTACATAAACCATGGTGGCGCCAGATCGCTCGTGGAATTCGACAAAGGAATTCTGCATCACCTCACGCAAATGAGCATCAAGGTTGGAAAGGGGCTCATCAAGCAACACTGCATCTGGCTGCATGACAAGACAGCGAGCGAGTGCCACCCTCTGCCGTTGCCCGCCAGAAAGTGTCGCGGGTTCCTTGTCCGCAAAGTCTAGCAACGAAACCATATCGAGTGCATCGAAAAGAATTGCCTCCATCTGCTCTTCGGGCATCTTGCGTATCTTGAGAGGATAGGCGACATTCTCGGCCACCGTCATATTGGGCCACAGCGCATAGGACTGAAACACAATGCCCATATTGCGTTTTTCTGGCGCCAAATGGCATCGTGCATCGGATAAGACGCTGCTGCCTTTATAGATGGCGCCAAAGTTGGGGCGCTCAAACCCCGCCGTCAGCCGCAGCATGGTCGTCTTGCCGCATCCGGAAGGACCGAGTAGGGCAATCATTTCGCCATCTTCAATATCGAGTGAGACGGATTTCAGAACCTCGATATTGCCGAAGCTTTTAGAAACATTGTCGTATGTCAGCTTCGCCACGGTAGTCTCCTATAGCTATCAAATCGCCACGGGGTGCCGCAGAGGATAGCGACATATCTCTTCTTGCTATCGATGCTGCTAGATGTGGCGAACGAGTCGTAATCCACCATTTAAAAAGCTGAATATTACGGTTCGATGACGCTTAAATGAAACTAATGTAGCAAGTTGCATGCTTGCACCATCGGGTTCCCTTTGTCAGATGGATATGGCAAGGCATTGAAAATGTGCGATGTTTTAAGGAGCTATAGGAACGACAAAGGATATGAAATGGGAAGCGCGACCCGTTTCATTTGAAACAAGAAAGTCTGCAACGAAAAAGTCCGTAGTCAGTATGTCTGTTTCACATAGCTGCCCGGAGCGTCTTCGAGCGGTGGAAACTGTTCCGAACCGACCGGGCGGGCGTCGACGCGGAATGTTTCTTTGGAAACGATCCACTCGTCCCAATCCGGCCACCAAGAGCCTTGTGTTTCCTGCGCACTTTCCAGCCAGTCGCTTAGCGCGCCTTCTACAGGGCCGCCACGCCAGAATTGATATTTGCGACGCTCTGGCGGATTGACAACGCCTGCAATATGTCCCGAGCCGCCCAATCTAAAATCCACCGGACCACCAAAGAGCTTGCAACCCTTGAATACGGAGCGGGCAGGGGCGATGTGGTCTTCCTTCATGGCAAGGCAATAGATTGGTGACCGGATTGCTGAAAGTTGAAGCTGCACACCATCCAATATCATGGTTCCCTTTGCCAGTGCATTCTCCAGATAGCACTTGCGTAAATAATAGGAATGACAAGCCGCTGTCATGCGCGTGCTGTCCTGATTCCAAAACAGAAGATCGAAGGGAAACGGCTCAAGCCCACGCATATAGTTGTTGACGAAATAGGGCCATATCAGATCGTTTGGTCGCAACATGTTAAAGACATTGCCCATCGACATGCCATCCAGATAGCCTTGCGCATTCATGACCCTTTCGAGCTCGGTGAGCTGCTCTTCATCGATGAATATCTTGAGGTCTCCCGCTTCGGTGAAATCCACCTGCGCAGCAAAGAGCGTTATGCTGTTGATCCAATCAAGATTTTTGGCTGCAAGATAGGCTGCCGCAGCAGAAAGCAAGGTGCCACCAACGCAATAGCCAACTGTATTGACGCGATCTTCGCCTGTTATCTGCCGAATTGTTTCAATGGAATTGATGACACCATCCTGCATATAGTTTTCAAAGGTCTTGTGCTTCAGACTTTCATCAGGATTGACCCATGAGACAGCAAACACAGTGTGGCCCTGTTCCACACACCATTTGATGAAGCTTTTGCGCTCATTGAGATCGAGAATGTAATATTTATTGATCCATGAAGACAGGAGGAGAAGAGGCGTTTTCAATACCTTGTCGGTATTGGGTTCATATTGGATAAGCTGGCAGATATCATTCTGGGCGACCACCTTGCCCGGCGTGATGGCTATATTCTCTCCCAGACCGAACACAGAGATATCCGTCTGCCGGATGAGCAAATTGCCGCCGCCCGCCTGAATGTCCTCGGCCAGCATCTGCATGCCGCGTATCAAATTTTCTCCGTCATTCTCAAGCGTTTCCCGCAGCAGTTCAGGATTGGTCATGACATAATTGGAGGGCGAGAGCGCATTGAATATCTGATTGACATAAAACAGTGCTTTGAGCCGGGTGTGATCATCAACTGTCTCTGCCTCGCTCACCATTTCATTGGCCCACCGAGACGCAATGAGATAGAGCTGCCTAACGAATGAGAAGAAAGGATTGCTCTGCCATTCCGGATCATTGAAACGCAAATCATCCTCGCTGGCAAAGGCGACATCCTCGACATCTTCTCCGAGCATCTTACGGCAGGATGTCCCCCACAATTCGAGACAACGCCCCCAAAGCCGCGTTTGTGCTTCCATCGCACGCGCCGGATCTGAGGACCAGTAATGCGTCACTTCACCAAAGGTGCGGACCATTTGGTTTACATAGTCAACCGTATGTGCATCCATGCCATGTTCACGCGGTCGAAGATAAGCGGAAGCAACCTTGCCAGCTTGTTCAACAACCTTGGCGATGTTGGCGGCAAATTTTTCTGGATCGTGGATCATGAAATCGGCGAAGTGCCTCGGCCCCGCACCGCCACTGCTTGAGGAAGAAGAGCCAGCGGTGCTGTCCTTCCCGCGCGTATCGGCCGTATCATCATCCTTGTCTTTGTCATCAACCATTGAAAGCCGCCGATCCACACAATCCAGTAAACGGAAACAACCCCGATCCACCTTCTCAATAAAAGATAGGCCGGGAAGGTCAAGATAATCGCTTGCATGCTTTAGACAACACTGACAAGCACATATTAACAAGCCTATTGGCCTTAGAGCGAAGGACACTCATCGCACGATGGTCGACAGGTTAAAACGTCTAAAAACCCGATGAACTCTTGAATTTACAGGCGATTGGCATAAATAGATCCGGTAATGCGACAATTCGGAGCAGGATGAGTCTGTTGATTGTATTATCATGCAGATCATGTTGATCTCTTAGAATAGGAAGCATGATTGGCTTCCTTATCAGTCTGTATCTTTTCCCTGGATATACAGATCCATAAAGCGAGCCCGCTTCTGACAGGAATGAAACCGATGAATGAGAAAATCAGCCTTGCTCTTAGTGCTTCTCTCGTTTTGTTTTTGGCAGGATGTTCTGCGACGCACTCCGATCTGGCGAGTGGGAAATTGACCGATACCAATGACGTCTATGCCGCATCAACTCCTGATGCAGCCAATGCTCAATCTGGCGAGATCTCTAACGCGCAAGCCTCAACAATCGAACGCGTACCTTTCGCGCCAAGTCAATTGGGTTATTCTCTCGACCTTCTCAATGAAGGCCCAGACACAACGGACTATCCGACGATCACCAATCTCAAAGACAAAGATCCTTCTTTGTTGACGCCCGAAGAAAGAAAAAAATTAGAAGAAGAGCTCCTGCAACTTAACGCACGAGCGCGGCGGTAAATCCCATTGTCAGCGCTTGGCATCTGAGCATTTGAACAGAGCAACCGAATTGCCAAGAATCTTCTCCGGGGTCGGGCTTCTCATTTGATGTGGCCATCTTATTGACTAATTCCCATGTGCAAAAACTGAATTAGATCTGGCAAACCAATCCGGTTAGCGCCATTTTCACCAACACTTCACAAGGCTAAGCCTTCAATTCTGTCCCAGTCCTAATATCAAGGAGCCTAACTATGGATGAGTTCCATAAAATACGCCGTCTCCCTCCTTATGTCTTTGAACCGGTTAACCGGATTAAGGCGAAGGCGCGAGCGGCGGGCGCGGATATCATCGATCTGGGCATGGGTAACCCGGATTTGCCAACACCAAAGCATATCGTGGAAAAGCTCACCGAAACGGTTCTGGATCCTAGGACACATCGCTACTCGACGTCGCGCGGCATTCCCGGCCTTCGTCGTGCTCAGGCCGCATATTATGAACGCCGGTTCGGTGTGAAACTCAATCCCGAAACCGAAATTGTTGCCACCCTCGGGTCGAAAGAAGGCTTTGCCAATATGGCTCAGGCCATCACCAGCCCTGGTGACGTGGTGCTCGTGCCAAACCCGACTTACCCGATTCATTCTTTCGGTTTCATCATGTCCGGCGGTGTGGTTCGCTCCATGCCCGCTGAGCCTAATGAGGAATTTTTCCGGTCCAT
Organism: uncultured Cohaesibacter sp.; assembly: GCF_963678225.1. Classification (NCBI taxonomy): domain Bacteria; kingdom Pseudomonadati; phylum Pseudomonadota; class Alphaproteobacteria; order Hyphomicrobiales; family Cohaesibacteraceae; genus Cohaesibacter; species uncultured Cohaesibacter sp. The sequence goes on from NZ_OY782764.1 coordinate 3,556,198, forward strand.
CGACCGTGCTGTGCGCCATTCGATTCCAAAACCGATCGCGCTCATCGTCAATTATCCGTCCAACCCGACGGCATATACGGTTGATCTCAATTTCTACAAGGAAGTCGTCAAAATCGCCAAGGAACACGACATCATGGTTCTGAGCGATCTGGCTTATGCAGAGATCTATTTCGGCGACGATCTGCCGCCGTCAATTCTGGAAGTGGAAGGGGCCAAGGATATCGCGGTTGAGTTCACCTCGCTATCAAAGACCTTCTCCATGCCGGGTTGGCGCATGGGCTTTGCCGTCGGCAACGAGCGGATGATCCGCGCACTGACACGCGTCAAGTCCTACCTTGATTATGGTGCCTTCACGCCCATTCAGGTCGCCGCAGCAGCTGCCTTGAATGGGGCGGAAGACTGCATCAAGGAAGCACGTGAAGTCTACAAATATCGCCGTGATGTGATGGTTGAGAGCTTTACCCGAGCTGGCTGGCCGATACCAAGTCCGGACGCCACCATGTTTGCCTGGGTGAAAGTGCCTGAGCAATTCCGCGACATCGGATCTCTGGAATTTGCCAAGCGACTGGTTGAAGAAGCCCATGTTGCGGTCGCTCCGGGTGTCGGGTTCGGAGAATATGGGGATGACTATGTTCGCCTTGCATTTGTAGAAAATGAGCAACGCATCCGACAGGCTGCCCGCAACATCCGCCGTTTCATGGCCTCTGCTTGAGTATAAGTCCTCAGGATCGTTTGTAGATAGAAACAAAAATGCCATCCGCGAATGCACACAATTCTGGCAAAAGCCAGATTGCTCTTGCGGATGGTCGTTGGCTTGCGTATTTATTCTAAACAACAGCCGTTTTGCTCTTGAATTTCATGATTTTTTTTCTTTCGGAAATTAATTTGACAAAACAGCAAGCACAACAAACTCGACTTATCGGACTACAAACTAAATGAGCGATCCTCTCAAGCTCGGCCTTGCTGGTCTCGGCACAGTAGGCATTTCAGCCCTTAAACGTCTCGTCTCCATGGAAAACGAACTGGCCATCAAATCCAGTCGAGCACTCCGTGTAGAAGCGATTTCCGCAAAAAACAAAAACAAGGATCGAGGCATCGACCTGACTGGGTTCGATTGGTTCACAGATCCGGTTGAAATGGCCACAAGCGATAAAATCGATGTTTTTGTCGAATTAATCGGGGGCGATAGTGGCCCCGCAGAAGATGCTGTAAGAGCTGCCATAAAGGCTGGTAAACACGTCATCACGGCCAACAAGGCCCTGCTTGCCAAGCATGGCAACGAGCTGGCCAAACTCGCCGAAGAGCATAATGTCTCCATCAACTTCGAAGCCGCAGTTGCAGGTGGAATTCCGGTCATCAAGGCGATCCGCGAAGGCTTGACGAGCAACAATATCACCCGGGTCTATGGCATTTTGAACGGCACCTGCAACTACATTCTTACACGGATGGAAGATGAAGGCCTGTCCTTTGAGGAATGCCTCAAGGATGCCCAGCGTCTGGGATATGCCGAAGCCGACCCGACATTCGATGTCGAGGGCAACGATACCGCACACAAATTGGCGATCCTTACCAGCCTTGCATTCGGCCATGAAATTGAAGCGGATTCCATTTTCCTTGAAGGTATCACCACCATTACACCTGCCGATATCGCTGCTGCCGAAGAACTTGGCTATCGCATCAAGCTGCTTGGTGTGGCGCAAAAGACCGATACCGGCATCGAACAGCGCGTACATCCAACCATGGTGCCGCAGGATTCCGCTATTGCCCAGATCGATGGCGTGACCAACGCCGTAGCAATCGAAGGCGACGCAATCGGCTCCATTACTCTGTCTGGACCGGGAGCAGGGGGCGAAGCAACCGCCTCGGCCGTGATCGCGGACATCGTGGATATTGCCCGTGGTCTTGAGGTGAAACCACTCGGACGTCCGGCGTCTGTGTTGGAACCCTACAAGCGCGCACGCATGCGTGCCCATGAAGGTGGATATTACATACGCCTTAAGGTTAGCGATGAGCCGGGTGTCTTTGCGTCCATCGCAAATCGCATGGCTGAACAGAGCATTTCACTCGAAAGTATAGTTCAAAGAAAAGCAAAATATAAAGTAGAACAGAAAAGTGAAACAAACTCAAAGGATAAGAACCATCAGGATGTTGTTCTTATCACCTATGAGACAACAGAATTAGCTATTCGCACAGCGATTGAAACGATCGTTAGTGACGGACATGTGGTAGCATCTCCACAAGTAATCAGAATTGAGAGATTGTGAAATTGGAATAATTTCAATTCAATGGCTTTATCTTGAATGCCGATTTCATTGAACATATCGCCCCGCGGGGCAAAAGGGGAATTTGAATGAGTGAAATCAGAGAAGCACCGGTCCTTGACCGTATCCTGACCTTGGAAATTGTTCGCGTTGTTGAACGTGCAGCTGTTTCCGCAGCACGCCTAAGAGGCAAGGGCAACGAAAAAGCCGCCGACCAGGCTGCCGTTGATGCCATGCGTCGCGAGCTGAACCAGCTTCCCATCACCGGACGGGTCGTCATTGGTGAAGGCGAACGAGATGAAGCGCCGATGCTCTATATCGGTGAAGAGGTCGGTAACAAACAAGGGCCGAAAGTTGATATCGCTTTGGATCCCCTTGAAGGCACAACCTTGTGCGCCAAGAACCAGCCAAACTCCCTTGCGGTCATTTCGATTGCAGATGAAGGCAGCCTTCTGAACGCTCCAGACGTCTATATGGACAAGATAGCGATTGGGCCGGGATACCCCAAAGGACTTGTCGATCTCGACCGTTCCCCGGCCGATAACCTCAATGCTCTGGCAAAGGCCAAAGGCGTGGATGTTGCAGACCTCAATGTCTGCATTCTTGACCGTCCTCGCCATGCAAAACTCATTGAAGATGTGCGCGAAACCGGCGCGGCCATCCGCTTGATCGGTGATGGTGACGTACAGGGCATCATCCATATCACCGACCCAGACCAATCCGGCATGGATATCTATATGGGTATTGGCGGTGCACCTGAAGGCGTGCTGGCAGCTTCTGCTTTGCGCTGTATCGGTGGGCAGATGCAGGGTCGTCTGGTCATCAACAATGATGAACAGCTGCAGCGTGCCATTCGCATGGGCATCGAAGATCCGTCCAAGAAATTCGATATGATGGAATTGGCTGGTGGTGATGTCACCTTCGCAGCTACGGGTGTAACCGATGGCAACATGCTCTCTGGCGTAAAGTTCGGCAAGGAAGTCATCCAGACCCAAACGGTTGTGATGCGTTCTTCCACCGGCACCGTGCGCTGGGTTGAAACCGAGCACCGCCAGTTCGAGAAGTTCCATCTCGATTGAGATATACTCATATCGCATTTGAAAGAGGCGGGGCAAGACACCCCGCCTTTTTCGTGGTTCCCCTGCACGAACATGCTAAATTGTCATCCGAAAACTGATTCCTGCAATCGAGAGACTAGATTCAGCAAATGCTATCCGACTATCAAACCAGCAAAAGCTATTTGGGCGTTGATAAATCCGCAAAAGAACGAAGATGGGTAGAAAGCTTGGATCTGAGGGGCGTTGAGCTGGCAAGCGCCATTGCGCAAGGGGAAGATATTCCCGACATCGTCGCACGGGTCATGGTCGCCCGCGGACAGGATAGCGAAAGCGCTGCGCATTATCTGGACCCGAGCATCAAGCGTCTCATGCCAGATCCTTCCACCATGACGGATATGGACAAGGCCGCAGACCGGATCGTCCACGCCATTCAAAACCGGGAAAAGATCGCGATCTTTGGCGACTATGATGTGGATGGAGCCACATCAAGCGCCCTTATGGCTCTGTTTCTGCGCCATTGCGGATGCGAGGCAACGATCTATATTCCAGACCGCATTTTTGAAGGCTACGGCCCAAACCCCGATGCCATGGACCAATTGATCGAACAGGGGCACACCCTGATTCTCACTCTAGACTGCGGTTCGACCTCCTTCGATGCCCTGCAACGCGCCCATGAGCGCAAGACCGATGTCGTAGTCATCGACCACCATCAGGTGGGGGAGGAGCTTCCCCGTTGCGTTTCGCTGGTCAACCCAAACCGGCAGGACGATCTTAGTCAATTGGGCCATCTGGCAGCTGTCGGGGTCACATTCATGACGCTTGTTGCGGTGAACAGAGCGCTACGACAGATCGGCTTTTACAGAAGTGTGTGTCCTGCACCCGATTTGCTTGGCTGGCTGGATCTGGTGGCGCTGGGAACCGTGTGCGACGTCGTTCCCCTCATTGGTCTCAATCGGGCCTTCGTCGTCAAGGGGCTCATGGTCATTCGCGCCAACCGAAATCTCGGTCTAAACGCACTTTTGGCTGTCTCTCGCGTTTCCGGTCCTGTCAGTCCCTATCATCTGGGCTTCATGTTGGGGCCGCGCATCAATGCGGGTGGCCGTATCGGTGACGCAGCGCTTGGTGCAAAGCTTCTGACGAGTCAGGATCAGTCCCAAGCAGAACATATTGCTTCAGAACTTGAAAGACTGAATAAGGAACGTCAGGCGCTTGAACAGATCATGCTGGAAGACGCCATCGCGCAGGCTGAAAGGCAGCTGATGGAAGACCCCGACGGGGCGGGCCTTGTTACCTTCAGTTCAGATTGGCATGCAGGGATCGTCGGGTTGCTGGCTTCGCGTCTCAAGGAGAGATTCCGGCGGCCTGCCTTTGCCATTGCACTCGGCCCCGACGGGACAGGCACGGGCTCAGGCCGCTCTATTGCTGGTTCCGATCTGGGGTCAGCTGTGCGCGCAGCCCATGCGGCAGGTATACTCGTTAAGGGCGGAGGCCACGCCATGGCCGCCGGTTTGACAATCGAAACCGACAAAATCAGAGAATTTCGCCATTTTCTTCATGAGCGCCTCAGTGAGCAGGTGGAAGAGGCGCGCGCCAATGATGAGCTCAAAATCGATGCCGCCCTGACAGCGACAGGAGCAACCGAAGATCTTGTCAAAACGCTCGAAAAAGCAGGCCCGTATGGGGCAGGCAATCCCGAGCCGATCTTCGTGTTTCCCTCTCACAAAATTTCTTTTGCTGACGTCGTCGGGCAGGGGGGGCACATACGCTGTACCCTGTCAAACAGTTCAGGAGGCAAGCTGAAAGGCATTTGTTTTAAAGCAGCCGAAGAACCAATCGGCAAGTTATTGCTTGAGAATAGAGGCAATAGCCTGCATGTGGCAGGCAGCCTTTCCCTCGACTATTGGCAAGGAAGGCCCTCAGTCCAGCTACGCATCATTGATGCCGCCGAAGTCAAAGGGCCATAACGAGGGGCTTTAGTGAGGAGGTTATTCGGCGCGTTTGCGCACGAACTGCTGCTCGATGACTTCCTTGCCCCACGTCGTGTCCGGCTTTTCCTCGACAAGTTCGAAGCCGTATGACTCATAGATATGGCGCGCCGCATCCAGGCCCTTGAAAGTGGAGAGATGGGTTTCCTTGAACCCGGCCTCATCAGCAAAGGCCACTGCACGACTGAACAGCTGACGCCCGACGCCTTTGCCGCGTAAGCTCCCATCAACGATAAACCACCGCAGATGCGCAATATTATCGCCTATATCTTCTCCATCCAGAGCAAGACTTGCCAAGAACTTACCGTTCTCTTCGACATACCAGAATTGATTGCAAGGCTTGTCCAACCTCTGCACGAATTCGCTCATTCCGCTCGCAACAATAGCCTCGAATACAGCGCCAAAACCAACCAAATCAAAATAGAATTGGGAATGCAGCGCTGAAATCTGGCCAATGAGGCCCGCACTATAGCCCGTTTTGATCTCAACGCGTTGGTGATTTTCTGCAGTTTCTGTATGCCCTAGAGCATTGGCATAGAGCCTCAAGCCCTCGACGATTTTCACAACACTCGACCGGTTTACAGAATCAAGTGCGTCCCGAACCTGTTCGTTGGCATGCAAGTTGATAGCCTCAAAAAGAGCTTTCCCGCTCTCGCTGAGTGATAACCCCTGCTGACGCCTATCAGCCTCGTCGTTCATCTTGACAACCAGACCCTGTTCAACAAGGCTTTTGACAAGTCGACTGATGGTCGACTTCTCCAATATCAGGGCATGAGCCAAATCTTTTGACTTGATACCGTCGGAAAGGCCGATTTCCAATACGGCATGCACAGCGCTAAGAGAATAGTCGGTTCCAGCCACATGCTTGGCAAGAACACCCCATTGGCGTACGAGTTGCCGCGAAGATGTGCGGATATCATTAACGAGGTTGTCCCTGACATACATTCTGTTTCACCGCTGTGTTATCTTAATTTTTTAGTTCGATTAAGCAACTAATTACGCCTTAAACACCCCTTTGTGCAAGGAGAAATGAAAAGTCTTTGGACAAACTGTCATCGGAATAAAAAAAAGTCTAAAAAGCGAAATTTGAGGCTTGCGCTTTAGGACAAAGCTTTTTATAAACCGCCTCACCGATTGATGAGCGCCCTTCGTCTAGCGGTTAGGACGCCGCCCTTTCACGGCGGTAACACGGGTTCGAGTCCCGTAGGGCGTACCAATCCTTTACTAAAAGCCCTTGCAACGCGGGTCGTTGCGAGGGCTTTTGTGTATTATGAGGAAATTGGAAACACGCCTCTTTGTATTTCCCATGACCAGCATCAATCTTTTAACAATTGCCTTCCATCTGAGCCAATGTTTTGCCTTTGAAGCACGCACCTCATCCAAATATGCGGGCTACAGGCGTGACAATATTATGTGAGATGCACACATAGTTTGCATTTTTGTGCGATGGTTTGGTGAGGAAGCTATATTTGAGGAAATATTAAAATTGCGCGCGTAAAGATTTTGTGCTTCCCTTGTCCAGACAAGAATGAGATGCAGACAAATGGCCCGCACACCAAAAATCCGCAATATGGAACAGTTCGCCGAGGCGAGTGGCTTGTCGCGTCCGACTGTTTCCAAATTCTTCAATGACCCGAGTAGTGTCAGACCCTCGACACGCAAAAAGATAGAGGAGGCGCTAGAACGGTTTGACTATCGCCCCAACATCTACGCCATCAATCAGAACCGGCGATTGACGAAAACCATTGGCATCGTCGTTCCCTATCTATCGGATCCCTTTTTCGGGGAAATGGTTCGCAATCTTGAGCAGAAATGCGTTGCCGCAGGCTACTCGCCATCACTTTTTAGCTCAAATGGGTCTGCTGAGCATGAGGGCAAGATATTTGATGCCCTTCGTTCAATGAAGCCATCTGGAGTGTTGTTGGCACCTCTAGGCCGTCTATCAAACCAAGACGCTGTTGCTGCCTTTTGTCGCGATGTGCCTACCGTACTGTTTGATAGCAATATCAGTGATGTAGGGATGGCATTCGTTGGGTCCGACAATGCCCAGTTTACGACCTTGATGGTTGAATATCTCTATCGCAGTGGCGAGCCTCCGGCATTGTTGGAAATGAAAACACCCCCGAACCCCAACTCTCGCAAACGCAGGCAAGGCTATATCAATTCCATGAAAGCTCATGGGCTTGAGCCCGAAATTGTCCAGATTGAAGGAGAGGGATGGGCGCTTGAAGATATAGGATATGAGGGCGGACTGCGCACTCTCGGCTCGGGGGCTTTCAAATCCCGGACGGTATTGTGCAGCAATGATCGTCTGGCTATCGGGTTTCTTGCTGCCTGTCATGAAAAGGGACTGAAGGTCGGCTTGGCCCCGGATGCGGATATCCGTGTAGCAGGGCAGGACGATCACCCCTTTTCCCGTTTTACTTATCCACAACTCACAACAATAGCCCAAGACTATGATGCAATTTCTAGTCGTTCCGTTGAAGTCCTTCTGGAATCTGTCAAAAGTGATACGCCGCCTGAAATCAGACCCGATACTTTCTTCGAAGGTAAATTGATTATGCGCAAGTCAGCCTAATCCTAAATGTTTACGCGCGTAAATAAATAGTTGACCGCGCGATATTGTCGTGTTCTATTTCCTTCCTATTCACCACAATCTAGGGAGGAAGATTGGATGTTTAGCAAAAGACTTTTGGGCCTATCGACGGCCATGACACTCGTCGTAACCGCAGCCATCGCCGCGGACGAGGATAAATCATTGACGATTGCGATCGTGAATAACGGTCACATGATCAATATGCAGAAAGTGGCTGAGGCCTACACCGAGAAAACCGGGGTAGCATTGAATTGGGTCTCACTCGAAGAAGGGGTCTTGCGTGAGCAGGTAACCTCGGACACGGCGACCGGTGGTGGCCAGTATGATGTCATCAATATCGGCATGCAGGAAGCACCGATTTGGGGGGAAGCCGGTTGGATCGAACCGCTGAATTTCGGTGACGATTACGATATCGATGATATGCTTCCGGCCATTCGCAACGGCCTGTCTTACAATGGTCAGCTATATGCCGCTCCATTTTACGGCGAGTCCTCGATGGTCATGTATCGCAAGGACCTGACGGATGCCGCAGGCGTAACGATCACCGACAATGATAGCTGGGACAACATAATGGCCGCCGCCAAGGCTATCCATGATCCCGATGCCGGAGTGTATGGTGTCTGCTTGCGCGGTAAACCGGGGTGGGGCGACAATATGGCCTTCATTACGGCCATGGTGAACTCGTTCGGCGGCGCATGGTTCGACAAGGACTTCAAGCCAACGATCGACACCGAAGCGTGGCACAAAGCGATCAATTTCTATGTTGATTTGCTTGGAACCTACGGCCCTCCAGGCTCGGAAGGCAATTCCTTCAATGAAATCCTTGCTCTTTACAATGAAGGCAAGTGTGGCATGTGGATCGATGCGACGATTGCTGCCTCTTTCCTTGAAGTAGACGGGGTTGCCTACGCGCAGTCACCGAATGCAGGCAACCCTGTTGGAGCCAACTGGCTCTGGGCATGGGCAATGGCTGTTCCTACCGGTACTGATAAGGCAGAGGAAGCCAAAGCCTTTATCGAGTGGGCAACATCCAAGAACTATATTCAGGCTGTTGCCAACCATCCAGATTTTGGCTGGGGATCTGTGCCTACCGGTACGCGCAAGTCAACCTACACAAATCCTGAATTTCAGGCGGCAGCAAACTTTGCTTCAGCTGAACTTGCCGCGATTGAATCCGCTGCACCTGAAGCAACGGATCTGAAGCCATATGTCGGTGTGCAGTTTGCCGCAATACCTGAATTTCCCGAGGTCGGCTCCGCTGTCGCCCAAGAAATGGCCGCCGCTCTCTCTGGTGCGAAAACCGTCAATGAGGCTTTGGAAGCCTCTCAAGATGCGGCGGAATCCATCATGAAAGAAGCCGGATACTTCGAGTAAACATCTCCTCACATCAGTGAAGGTCGCCCATAATCGACCTTCACATTGACAAGACTATCAGGGCGAAAGGCTCCAGCGATTGCGTTGCGCTATCAGTTCGAGCCCAACGTGCCCGCACTATGGAATGCGAATGGAGCCATTCGCAGGGACGGGTGAGATATGTCCAAAAGAAAGCTTGCGAGGTTTCTTCAGGCACCGGCAGTTTTGCTGTTGTTGGTCTGGATGCTGGTGCCTTTGAGCATGACGCTTTACTTCTCGTTCATTCGGTACGTTCTCAATAATTTGCGGCGTCCGGAGTGGACAACCCCTTCGCTAAGTAACTGGCGCGGGTTGGGCAATTATGAGTTCGTGCTTGATGCAAAAGACTTCTGGTTTGCCGTGCAGAACAGCTTGCTCATTGTTGGCAGTATTCTGTTTCTAACCGTTACGCTCGGCGTTGTAATTGCCATTCTGATCAATCGGGCCTTCCCTGGACGGGGGATTGTAAGGGTTTTGCTAATCTCCCCCTTCTTTGTGATGCCTGCCGTCAACGCGGTTCTCTGGATCAACATGATTCTGGACCCGGTGCTGGGGCTACAAGGGATTGCCATCGGCGGAATCAACGACCTGATCACTTCGCTCAAGGATGCGCCGCTTGTTGGTTGGTTCTTTTCGCTTTGGCCAACATTGGAGCCGATTTCCTTCAGAGCCACGCAAACCTCAGCCTATGCGGTGATCATCATGGTCACATGGCAATGGACGCCCTTTGCGGTTTTGATTTTCATGACGTCTTTGCAGTCTGAAGATCAGCAGCAGAAAGAGGCTGCAGTGCTGGATGGCGCTGGCGCATGGTCGCAATTCCGTTTTCTGACCTTGCCGCATCTTGGGCGTCCGATTGCGATTGTCGTGATGATACAGGCAATTTTTCATCTCTCGCTCTATGCAGAAATCGAGATCGTCAGCCGCGGGAACGGAAACAAGAATCTTCCCTATCTGATCGGCGAGTTCGCTAACAACAATATCGGCGCAGCCAGCGCGACAGGAATTTTTGCCGTCATTCTAGCAAATATCGTGGCGATTTTTCTGTTGCGCATGATTGGCAAGACATTGATGGATTAAGGAGCTGTCTCATGGCTATCGTTGCTGAAACGAACAAATTCTTTAAGACAAGTCGTACTGTTCTGGCCTGGTTTGTCGGCCTGCTATTTTTCTTTCCCATCTTTTGGATGATCCTGACAAGCTTCAAGACGGATGCCGTTGCCGTTAAGCCGGAGTTTCTTTTCTTCTTTACGCCAACGCTCGATAACTACATCAACATGACCGAGAATTACGACTATTGGCGTTTTGCGGCCAATTCGGTCATCACATCGGTTTTTGCAACAGTTTTTACACTGGTTGTCGGCATCCCTGCGGCCTATGCAATGGCCTTCAATCCAAGCCGGCGCACCAAGGACGTGCTGATGTGGATGCTATCCACCAAGATGTTGCCTGCTGCTGCCGTTCTCTATCCGATGACTTTTCTTACCAAGAACTTTCTTGGCATCTTCGATACGCACTTCTTGCTGATACTGGTGCTCAGCCTCATCAATCTGCCGATCGTTGTCTGGATGTTGTTTACCTATTTCAAGGAAATCCCTAGAGAGATCATTGAAGCGGGCAAGATGGACGGAGTGAGCACATGGGGTGAGGTGAGGGAGATCCTCATTCCGCTGGCATGGGGTGGTATCGCCTCTACCGCGCTGCTCTGCTTCATCTTTTGCTGGAATGAGGCCTACTGGACCGTCCGGCTAACCACAACGGAAGCTGCCACCCTTTCCAAACTAATCGAAGGCAACCGCGCACCTGAGGGGCTTTTCTTTGGGCGTCTGTCGGCAGTGTCTGCCGCGGCAGTCGGTCCGATCATCGTGCTGGGATGGTTCTGCCAAAAACAGCTGGTCCAGGGTTTGACCTTCGGTGCCGTGAAGTAGGAGGAAGTGATGGGACGTATAGTCTTGGAGAATGTTACCAAAAAATTTGGTGAGCTGGAGGTGATCCCACCCTTAAACCTGACCATCGAGGATGGTGAGTTCGCGGTATTTGTCGGGCCATCGGGATGCGGAAAATCAACTCTCTTGCGCCTGATTGCAGGCTTGGAGGAGGTGACCTCTGGCCGCATTCTGATCGACGGGGAAGACGTTACCACTGTCCCACCTTCAAAACGCGGGTTGGCCATGGTCTTCCAGACCTATGCTTTGTACCCGCATATGTCGGTGCGCAAGAACATTGCTTTTCCCTTACGCATGGCCGGAATGAGCGAGGCCGATCAAAATACGCGAATTGAAGCGGCGGCGACGGCTCTCAACCTTACCGACTATCTCGACCGTAAACCGGGCCAGCTTTCAGGCGGGCAACGGCAGCGTGTAGCGATCGGCAGGGCCATTGTGCGAGATCCTACTGCCTTTCTGTTTGATGAGCCCTTATCGAACCTTGATGCAGCCTTGCGGGTGGGGATGCGCCTCGAGATCAGTGAAATGCATAAGAAGCTCAAAACAACCATGATTTACGTAACCCACGATCAGGTTGAGGCCATGACCATGGCGGACAAGATCGTTGTGCTGCAATCAGGCAAGGTTGAGCAGGTCGGCTCCCCACTCGATCTTTATCGGGAACCTCGCAACGCATTTGTGGCCGGATTCATCGGGTCTCCCAAGATGAATTTCATCGATGGAGCAAAAGCCGAAACCTTGGGCGCTCATAAAATAGGAGTTCGCCCCGAGCATGTTCAGATTTGCGCCAAAGGCGAGGGCGATGTCTGGCAAGGCAAGGTGGGCGTCGCTGAGCATCTTGGATCAGATACCTTTATCCATGTACATGGGATCGACGGGTGCGACCCCATGACCGTTCGGGCCGGCGGAGAAGTAAAGATCAACCATGGGGATACCGTTTATCTCTCTGCTGAAATGGAGCAGATCCATAAATTTGACAGCGAGGGGCATCGGGTCTCATGAGCCGTCTTGAAGGAAAAAAGGCGCTGATCACCGGTGCTGCGCGCGGTATCGGGCTCGCCTTTGCCAAGGCCTATGCAAGCGAAGGGGCAGAGGTGGTCATTGCCGATATTGATATCGCTCGGGCCAGACGTAGCGCGCAAACCATTGGTACGAAGGCACATGCCGCTGAAATGGATGTGGCCAGTCAGAAAAGCATCGAAAGCGCCGTCGGAAACGCGGTTAAGCTTATGGGACAGATCGACATCCTGATCAACAATGCAGCGATTTTTACTGCAGCACCTATTACGGAGATCAAACGAGAGGACTTTCAAAAGGTCTTTGATATCAATGTCGCTGGAACGCTCTTTGCGATGCAAGCCGTCGCTCGCCACATGGTCGCGCAGGGCATCAAGGGCAAAATCATCAACATGGCCAGCCAGGCAGGGCGACGCGGCGAACCTCTGGTGTCCGTCTATTGCGCATCCAAGGCAGCAGTGATTTCGCTCACCCAATCTGCCGGGCTTAATCTCATCCAACACGGTATCAACGTGAATGCCATTTCACCCGGCGTGGTCGACGGAGAGCATTGGGATGGTGTCGACAGTTTCTTTGCCGAACTTGAGCACAAGGCTCCCGGCCAGAAGAAAAAAGAGGTCGATGCCGCTGTTCCCTATGGGCGCATGGGGCGTGCGGATGATCTGCTCGGAATGGCCATCTTCCTCGCAAGTGACGAAGCAAATTACATTCTCGGACAAACCTATAATGTGGATGGTGGACAATGGTTGAGCTGATCCCGCTTAGAAATGAAACTCTTGGAGATATTCCTTCGGGCGTTAAAACACCGACCTACGATCGTTCGACCCTCTCTGCAGGAATAGTACATATCGGACTTGGCAATTTTCATCGCGCCCATCAGGCCTGGTACCTGCATCGTTTGATGGAGATGGGGCTCGCCAAGGACTGGGCGATTGTTGGTGCTGGCGTACGCGAGCATGACAGAGAGCAAAGGGCGCGCATGGTCACACAAAACTTCCTGACCACGCTCATCAGGTTGGACCCCAAGGAGAAGTCTGCCGAGATCACCGGCTCCATGATTGACTATGTGTCTGTCGAAGACGGAAATCGTCCGCTTATCGAACGCATGTCCCAATCCGATATCAGGATTGTTGCATTGACCGTGACAGAGGGGGGCTATTATCGCGATCCGGCGACAGGACTGTTTGACGCCACTCATCCTGATATGGTGCATGATGCTGCCAACCCAGATCGCCCAATTACCGCTTTTGGGGCCATGATTGCAGCACTTAAGCTGAGAAGAAACGCAGGCACCGGACCCTTTACCGGTTTGTGTTGTGACAATCTGCAAGGCAATGGAGGCATACTAAAGCGTACCCTTGTCTCGCTTGCCAGGTTGTCTGACGATGATCTCGCCGACTGGATCGAGATGCATTGTTCTTTCCCGAATTCGATGGTTGATTGCATCGTTCCAGCCACAGGGGCCAAAGAGTTGGCGTTGGTTCAATCCTTCGGCATCGATGATGCGGTGCCGGTAACCCATGAAAGCTTCAGGCAGTGGGTTATCGAAGATAACTTTTGCAAAGGCCGCCCAGATTGGGACAAGGCCGGGGCCACCTTTTCCCCGGCAGTTCATGATTATGAGACCATGAAATTGCGCATCCTAAATGGAGGCCACCAGATGATCTCCATGTCGGGGGATCTGCTGGGTATTGAAACCATATCGGGATGTATGGCGCATGAACATATTCGCGCATTCTTGCAGACTACGATGAAGCGTGAGGTACTGCCCAATGTGAAGCCTGTGCCTAACATGACGCCATCTTCTTATCTCGAGCTTATTGAAGGGCGTTTTTCAAATCCTGAAATTGTCGATACGACGCGACGCGTTGCCTTCGACGGCTCCAGTCGCCAGCCCGGCTTTATCATTCCATCCATTCGGGATGCTCTATCAAATGGCCAACCAATAGACGGGTTGGCTCTGATGAGCGCTTTGTGGATGCGCTATTGTCTTGGCACGCGAGAAAACGGCTCAGCGATTGAACCAAACGACCCTAACTGGGCAACACTGAACAAGGTGGCAGAAGAATCAGTTGATGACCCTGAAAACTGGTTACACCAACGTCAATATTACGGGGACATCGCCCAGCACCATTCTTTCCGGGATGCTTTTGTCAAATGGGCAATATGTCTCGCTGAAGAGGGAGTAGAAAGCACCTTTCAGACTTTTTTGCATCGATAGCCAAGTCTAATGAGCCCCGCCTTAGCTTTCGTGGCTACAGCAGGGCTCTCTTGTCTTATGAGTTTGCGAAAATACCGCAATTACAACGAAAAGCCTTTCTGCTTTCAGGCTTTGCGCTTGTCACATTTTTGGGGGTTATGCTTGGAGCATGGCATCAAGAGATTGTCTCATTGTCTCTGTCATGTCTGATGCCTCACGATAGCGACCATTTTGGGCATACATCCATGAGCCCCCAACAGACAGAACAATTGGTATAGCTGCATAGCCCGGAAGGTTTTCAAAGCTAATGCCACCAGAAGGCATGACCATGATATCCGGAAAAATGTGTCCATAATCCTTGAGGGTTTTTGCGCCCCCCATGGCCTCGGACGGATAGAATTTGAGAAGGTGGAACCCATCAAGTCGCGCTTGAATGATTTCGGAGGGCGTTACGATGCCGGGCACATGGACAATAGATCGCCCCTTTGCCCGTTCCTCGACATCAAAGCACCGCCCCGGGGCAATCGTAAAGTCAGCTCCTAGGGATTCCGCCTGATCATAGCGCTCGACATCCATCACGCTACCAGCCCCGATGACAATATCCGGATGAGCCTTGCGGCATGCTTCTAGGGCTTTGGGGGCTATGTCTGAGCGCAGGGTGATCTCAATGGCGATAGCACCACCAGCAACGAGCGCATCGGTCGCGTCAAGACAAGCCTTCACGGATACTGGGTTGATGACGGGGACGACAGGACCGGTCTTCAGTTTGGAAATCAGGGTTTGCTCATCCATGATAGGTTTCCTCCATGAGCTTGATGGTTTCTTCGCGTCCGGGCGCACCAAGGCGTCCTCCGAACACGGTGCATTTGAGTGCCGCAGCAGAACTGGCAAAACGGATGGCGTCTTCCATTGGCTGGCCTTCGCAAAGGGCTTGCGCTATGGCTCCGTGGAATATGTCTCCGGCAGCCAATGTATCAACGACCTTGACCTTTGGGCCCGCAACATGTTGGACGCGGCCTCCTTGTGCTGGACACCAATAGGTGCCATCGCCACCAGCTGTTACACAGACAACCACGCCGTAGCGCTCATTAAGAGCAGTAACAGCATTTTCAGGAGAAAGATCTCTGTCACATAGAAGGGAGGCACCGGGCTCTGATGCGATCAAATGGGTAGCTCGCTTTGCCAAATCCAACAGCACCTCTCGGGGGGCAACGTCTGCATCAAGAATGGCCATCGCTCCTGCTTCTCTGGCTGCGTCTAAAGCAATCGCAGCGGCTCCCGGCCAGCGTACATCGCACATCACCGCCTCAAATTGAGAAAAGTCGCCAGTCGGCAAACATTCCGGGGGAGATTGAGTGACCGGATCATAATCGACGACAATCCAACGCTCTCCTGTTTCATCGACGATAATAATCGCCCTAGCGCTTTTGCCCCCTGACACCGTGCGAACAAAACTGCAATCAACGCCTTCTGCCTGCAAATCCCTAATCAGTTCCTTCCCCGAGGCGTCATCGCCAACACTGGCCCAGAGTACGGTTTTGCCGCCAAGACGGGCGGCAGCCGTTGCTGCGCTTGAAGCCATGCCTGCAGCGTTGCGGGTAGCCTTCTCGGCGATAAACTTTCCTGACCCGCGGGAAAATCCACTCACACGAAAAATACTGTCTTCAGTGAGAGCTCCAACGAAGAGAATAGGTTTATGTGGTGCTGACGTCATAAATGGCTCCGGTGATAAAAACCAATTTGGCAAGTGGCTGCTAGAAGAGGATCGTTCTGATCTGGGATAAACGATTACCGAAGAGCTGTTATTGTCTCTCCGGCAATCATCTCCTTAGGCTTAGTGGCTGTGGCGCGGCACTTTGGTATTGCCAATATCCCGATAGCTGTCGGCACCTTCCAGAACCATGCCTTCTGAGAAGGGGCGTACATGCTTGCGGAACATTTCCTGCCAAGGTGTCTGGCTTTCAGGTACGTTCGGGCCGCCATTGGCGAGCAAGTCTGCTCGCCGTTTGGCTATTTCCTCGTCTGAAACCTGAAGCATGACCGTGCGCTTTGTTAGGTCGACACGCAGAAAATCTCCGTCCTTGATAATCGCAAGGTTGCCACCGGCAGCGGCTTCTGGTGATACGTTAAGGATGGAGGCAGAACCGGAGGTTCCCGACTGTCTGCCATCGCCAATGCAAGGCATAGCGTGGACATCCTGCTTGATCAGGTAAGACGGCGGCCGCATGTTCACGACTTCCGCACCTCCCGGATAGCCGATTGGACCAGCACCTCGCATGATTAGAATGCTGTGCGCCGTTATCCCCAGTTCGGGATCGTCAATACGATTGTGAAAATCCTCGGGGCCGTCAAAGACAAAGGCAGGCCCCTCAAAGGCATTGGGATCCTCCGGATTTGATAGATAACGGGAACGGAATTCATCGTCGATAACCGATGTTTTCATGATCGCAGTATCGAACAGGTTGCCACTCAAATTGAGGAACCCGGCCTGAGCCGCTAGTGGGGCGCTTATTGGGCGAATGACTTCCGTTTCTTCGATTTCGCACTCCTGATAAAGAGCACCGAATTTCTTTCCTGTAACGGTGAGTGCATCCGGGTGAGGGATAAGACCTGCGCGAAGCAGTTCGCCGATAACAGCAGGCAGCCCTCCTGCGCGGTAGAAATCTTCACTGAGATACTCCCCGGCTGGCTGAACGTTGGTCAACAGAGGGATATCATATCCGATAGAATCCCAATCCTGATTAGAAAGTTCAACACCCAAATGACGGGCGATGGCATTGAGATGAATAGGCGCGTTGGTGGACCCGCCGATAGCCGAGCAGACCACAATGGCATTTTCGAAGGCTTCGCGGGTCATGACATCGGCAGGTTTGAGATCATCAAACACCATGTCCACGATGCGTTCTCCCACGTCGTAAGAAATCTGCGACCGTTCCCGATACGGGGCAGGAATGGAGGCAGAACCGGGCAGCTGCATGCCAAGGGCTTCGGCTAGGCTATTCATGGTCGAAGCTGTGCCCATGGTATTGCAATAGCCGACAGACGGAGCTGAGGAAGCGGCCATCTGCAGGAACTGTTTGGCGTCGATAGCACCGGCAGCAAACTGTTGACGGGCTTCCCAGATGATCGACCCCGAACCGGACCGTTCGCCCTTATACCAGCCATTGAGCATCGGACCGACCGAAAGAGCTATGGCCGGAATATTAACAGTCGCTGCAGCCATGAGTAGAGCAGGAGTGGTCTTGTCACAGCCGATATTTAGAACCACTGCGTCAATCGGATAGCCATGCAGAGCTTCAACCAGACCGAGATAGGCAAGGTTGCGGTCAAGCATGGCTGTGGGACGTTTGCCGGTCTCCTGAATAGGATGAACCGGAATTTCCATCGGGATGCCACCAGCGGTGCGAATGCCATCACGGACCCGCTTCGTTAGTTCAAGATGGTGCCGATTGCAGGGTGACAGGTCTGATCCGGTCTGGGCGATGCCGATAATCGGTTTGCCAGACTGCAATTCCTCTAGCGTCATTCCATAATTCAGGTAGCGTTCAATATAGATGGCCGTCATTTCGGGGTTGGAGAGGTCGTTGAACCAGAGCTCCGAACGAAGAGGGCGGCGTTTCTTTTCATTGGACATAGCGAATTCCTTATTGGCTCTTCATCTACCTAGCGGCCGGTAATGCCTGGAAAGATAAGCAAGGTGGCAACCGCCAAAATCTGGAGGCAGATGAACGGTAAGAGCGATTTGAAGATTTCACCCAGAGAGATATCCGGTGGTGTGACCGACTTTAAATAGAAGGCGGCAGGACCGAATGGTGGGGAGAGGAAACTAACCTGCATGTTCATGGCGAAGACGACGCCAAACCAAACCGGGTCATAACCAAGGTCTTTGACGATTGGAACAAAGATTGGCATGCAGAGCAGTGCGATCCCGACCCAGTCGAGGAACATACCAAGCAGGAACAGAATGCCCATCATGAAGAGGATGATCACAATCGGTTCGTTCGATACGCCCTGAATAAGAGCCGAGACAAACCGTGTGCCTCCCATAAGGTTGAACACACCCACAAGAGCAGATGCGCCGATGCCAATCCAGACGATCATGCCCACGGTCGCAAGCGTTTGACGGATAGCGCCAAGTAACAATGTCTTGTTAAACTCACCGCGAATAACCGTCGAGAGAAGGACGCCTACCACGCCTACCGCAGAAGCTTCCGTTACAGAGGCAATGCCGCCGTAAATGGATCCCAAAACGAAGATCACAACCATGACCGGAAGAAACAGCGCTTTGAGAAGGCGTAGTTTTTCTGCTTTGGTCATATCCTCTGGCTCGGCGATCGGTGCAAGCGCAGGATTGGTATAGGCACGAAAAAGAATGTAGGCAGCATAAAAACTGGCCAGCATGAAGCCGGGAAGGAAGGATGCTGTAAACAGATCTCCAATGGAGACGTTGGCTGTCAGGCCATAGATAATCAGCACAATGGATGGTGGAACCATGGTCCCTAACGCGCCGCCGGCACAACAGACACCAATGGCCAGTTTGCGGTCATAACCAAGCCGCAACATTTGCGGCAAGGCAAGCATTCCCAGCAGGATGACCTCACCACCGACGATGCCAGACATGGCAGCCAGAATGACAGCAACCAGCAAGGTCTGCAACGCAACGCCGCCACGAATGCGACCCGCAAGCAGCTTCATGGCATCGAACAAGTCCCTCGCTATGCCCGATCGGTCCAAAATGGCGGCCATGAGAACAAACATAGGCACCGAAACAAAGACGAAGGAATTGACGAAGCTGAAAATGCGGCTTGAAATCAGCGGCAGGACCATCGGGCCCATCCAGCCAAGTGCGAAGATTAGAGCAACCAGCAAGGTAACGAAAGCCAGCGGCATACCGGTCAAAAGCAGGCCCACAAGTGTGACGAACATGGCGAGTGTGGCACCTTCAATGCCCAACGCCTTGATATTCATGAGGAAGTCCATCATTTAGCTCCCGCTTTGAAGGCAAACTTGAGGGTGTAGATGAAAAACTGGATCGTCAGGGCAATCATGATGACGAACAGGAACACCTTTAGAGTGCCGGGGAAGGGCGGATTCCATGCTGATCCGCTCGTTTCCAGATGAAATTGTCCCTGCGGGGTCCATATCGCGCGCTGGATGCTTGACCATGATGCAAAGGCGAAAAAGCCTGTAGACACCATGCAAACAAACGAAATGACGGCATCAAGATAGCGGCGGGGCCCATCCGGAATCATGCTGTAAACCAGCACCACTCGAATGTGTTTGTTATGGGCGGCAACATATAGGCCGCCAAAGATAAAGGCGCATGCATTGAGAAATACAACGGTTTCATGCGCCCATGTTGTCGGACTATTGAAAACATAGCGCATGACAACTTCGATAAAAAGAATACCAGCCGAGACGAGAATACCGACAGAGAATATGATCCCCATCCGGTTGACGATCCTGCCGAACAATCCTGCCTCTGGGCAAGCCTTCGGGGGCTTCTTGTGGTCAGCGATACTGGCCTCTTCGTTGGGTTTTTCTAATCCAGTCATTTGACACCTGTAGGTGATCAAGGGGGGAGAGGGACCCGGCCAGAATCGCCAGGATCCGTGCCTCATCGGGGAGGCATTTTTGACAATCGGGGTCTGTGCGTCAGGTGGGGCACGCAACGGGAAGACGTCAAATAGACGCCTTCCCGTTGGACGTATTTTGCCGTCCGGAGCCTTATTCGGCGCCCATAAGTCCCTTTGATTCCAGATAGGCAATCAGAGTGTCATAAACCTTCTGAGAATAGGGAGATGCCTTGGCAGCTTCAGCCCACTGTTTCTTTGCGATGGAACGGAACTTGGCGCGCTCCGCTGCTGGCCAGTCGTGAATCACAACATCGGAAGCGGAATTGGCAACGGCTGCCTGATCGCGTTCATTCAGTTTCTGGATCTGATATTGCGCAAAGTCCTTGGTAGCCTTGGCTACCTGTTCTTGCACATCTGCAGGCATGGAATCCCAAGTCGCCTTGTTGATACTGACCTCGATCAACGGCAGGGAATGGAAGCCGGGATAAACCGGATGCTTGGCGATATCATGTAGACCTTGCGACTGGTTGGTCGAGAAGGTGTTGTAATCGGCCGCATCAATAACGCCTTTGTCGAGTGAAGTGAACACTTCCGACCCGGGCAGGTTAACCGGCGCGGCTCCTGCAGCGGCAAAAACTTTCTGCACCATACCTTCCGGCGCACGAAGTTTGAGGCCCTTCAGATCGTCGACACCATCAAGAGGCACCTTGGACACGAAAGCTTCCAGACCAGGAGTGGTCGGGCCGATAAAGTGAAGTCCATAAGGCTCAAGAATCTCGTTCATAAGTTCCTTGCCACCGCCGTTATAAACAAAGTCGAGCATCTGGTTCGGATCGGACCAAGCTCCGACAGGGTTGGCGATAAGACCGAGAGCCGGTTCCTTGCCCGCGAAATAAGATGTGTCTGTGAAGTGACCGTCGATAATCCCCGCAGCCACAGCATCCTGCGTTTCACTATGAGCGACGATGGTTTCAACAGGCATCATCTCGATGGTGACCTTACCGTCTGTTTGCTCTGCAACCATTTTGGCCCAGTCTTGCTGTAGTCCGAAATTGGGGTTGCCGGCCGGGTCTGATGACTGGAAGCGCAGAGCATAGTCTTGCGCAAAAGCACCAGAAGCCAATGCCACGATAGAGACGGCGCCAAGGGCTAGCGCGCGAACAGTAACAAGCTTCATTGTATGATTCCTCCCGTGAATCCTTAAATGGCTTTCCCATTCTGTGATGGGTAGGCAGGACTTTCCCTTCCTCCAAAGCGAATTGTCGTTGCCTCATTGTCAGTGATAAATGATTGCGCAATCATTAGTCAATCAACCAAATGTCTATAGACAGAAATACGCTATAAGTTATGATAAAGTCATGGCTAAGAGACGATCATCCTCATCTAGAAAACCGACACTTGTTGATGTAGCAAAAGCAGCAAATGTTAGTGCAATCACCGTTTCCCGAACCATTCGTTCGCCGGAACTCGTGTCACCACAGATGCGCATCAGGGTGGAGGCTGCAATAGAGAAGCTAGGGTACAGCCCAGACCCGGCTGCCTCTGCGCTTGCCTCCAAAGTCACACACAATATTGGTTTGTTACTTCCATCCCTGACCAACACTGTGTTCGAGGATGTGCTGGATGGTATTTATGAAGTCAGTGAAGAGACTCGGTTCTTTATTCAGATTGGCGATACCCGTTACAGCGCACTCAAGGAAGAAGCGCTGATTGGCACTTTTCTGCGCCAAAAACCGGCAGGGCTCATATTGACCGGCTTTGAACAGACAGAAAAAGCAAGAAAGATGCTGTCTACTGCAAACTGTCCGGTGGTTCAGATCATGGACTATGGCGGAACTCCGATCGATATGGCCGTGGGATTTGATCATGAAGCGGCAGGGTATAAAGCAGCAGCCCACCTAATCGAATGCGGGTATCGCAATCCGGGTTGTGTCGGAGCGCGGCTCGATGCCCGGTCTCGCCGGCGGCTGGATGGATTCCGCAAAGCCTGCCAAGAGGCAAATCTTTGGGATGAACATAGAATGGTGACGACCCCCCAGTCATCTTCGGTGGGGCTCGGCCGTCATCTGCTTGAGGAAATGCTTTCAAGAGATGAAAGTATTGACGCTATCTTTTGCAACAACGATGACATCGGCATAGGTGTCCTTGTTGAGGCCCAGAGACGACTTATTTCAGTGCCTGATCAACTTGGTATTTGTAGCTTCCACGACATGGAAATGACCAAGCATATGCATCCGTCACTCACAGCCATAGCCACGCCTCGCTATGAGATCGGCAAAATGGCATTTGAAATGCTGTTGGCTGAAATAGACCAACCTCAAAGCGTCAAGAAACGAATTGTGGACTCAGGCTTTGAGCTTAAAAAGCGATCATCGACCAAAAATCCGGCGAGCTTATTTTAGACAAGTAAAGCGGCATGCGCGCTTTTTCTCCGCGCAATCAATTCAGCAAATTCTCGATTGCCTTTTTAAAACTGGCTTCGAATAAAGCTGAAGGGCCAGTCGGTCTTGCTTTTTCCAATCTGACCAACTGGTATGAGACTGACATTGCGGGCTCAAGTTTGAGAATCTTGACTTTTGCAGATGAGGTTTTCGCCACAAGCGGATCGGTGATCGTAACACCCAGATTGGACGAGGCCAGCCGACAACCATTGGCCAATGACGCTTCAATGGAATTGCTCGTGTTGATGTCGGCCGCGTTGATCGTCTTTTCCAAAGAAAGGCGCAAGGGCGATGTTCTGCCCGGGAGAATGAGGCGTTCCTTTGAAAGATCTTCCATTGAGACGCTTTCTCTTTGCGCCAGCGGATGCTCTACAGCCACAACAGCAACAGCATCGCCTCTACCCAGCAACACGCTAAACAAGCCAGTCGGCACATATTCGCTACAAATCAGACCGATATCATAATGTCTTAAGCTGACAAGATCCAAAACACGTTCAGTGCTTTCTGTATCGAAAATGACGCTTAAACGGGGATGCGCTGCAAGAACCTCAGGCAAAACGACAGAAGCACACAACTTGTTTAGCGAGCTCACTGTACCAAGACGAATGAACCCTTCGGATTCCGCATTTATATCCTGCGCAACACGAGAAATGTGATCGAGCCCTACAAAAACCCGCTCAACTTCGTGAAAAAGCTTAGACGCCTGTGTTCGGGGAACCAGTCTACCACGCACCCGATTGAAAAGCAGAAAGCCGATTTCCGCCTCAAGATCCCGGATCAATCGGCTCACTGCTGGTTGGGTAATATTGAGGTTGGCGGCAGCGGCGCTGATTGATCCTGCGATCATAACGGCGCGAAATGCCTCTATCTGGCGCTGTTGAATGTGATGCATAAATGGCAGCATATAACATTTCGGCATAGAGCGGCAAGAAAATTTGAATTGTGTTCTAGTGTTTTGCGGCGTTAGGCTGATCTTACCCGGACACCGTGGAGGTGCTCCGGAACATAATTTTCGGGAGGAAAATACATGGTATCTAAACCATGCGTCGCGATGACACTCGCTGCAGGCTTGCTGGCAACCTGTTTCTCTGCCCCTGCAGCTCTTGCTGCTGATCTGAAGATCGGGATCGCCGGTTCACCAACATCAATGGACCCCCAGTTCTATGTTATTGGCACCAACAGTGCCATGGCACGCAATATCTTTGATGGACTGGTCAATCAGGATGATCGTCAGCAACTCAAACCCGCCCTTGCAACCGAATGGACTGCCGTTGACGACACGACCTGGCAGTTCCATTTGCGCGAAGGCGTAAAATTTCATGATGGATCAGACTTCGATGCTGATGATGTTGTGGCCTCTATTGCTCGCGTAAAGCTGGCCTCGGAAAATAGCCCAAGCTCTTTCATGCCTTACGTGAAAGGCATCACTGCGGTTACGGCGATTGACCCGATGACGGTCGAATTCAAGACCGAAACAGCCATGCCGCTTCTGCCCAACAACCTGTCGCGCATTGCTATTTTGCCATCAGAAGAGGGGGAGACCCCAAGCTCTGAACTCAACACCGGTAAGGGCGTGATCGGTACTGGACCATTCAAATTCGTTAGCTGGATTCCGGATAGCACCATCGAGCTGGCACGCAATGATGACTATTGGGGCGACGTTTCGGAGTGGGATAATGTGACCTATAAGGTCTTTTCCAACCCGTCCGCTCGCGTTGCTTCTCTTCTCTCAGGCGATGTTGACATGATCGAGCAGGTGCCGCCTGCTGATATCGGAACGCTGGAGAATAAAGACGGCGTTGGCATCGTAAGCAACAGCTCCAACCGCGTCATGTATCTGCATATGGATCAGGACCGCGATGATTCCCCATTCGCCAAGGGCCCAGATGGGCATAACCCGCTCAAGGATGTTCGCGTCCGCCATGGACTCTCTTTGGCCATCAATCGTCAGGCGATTATCGATCGCATCATGGACAAACAGGGTGTGCCCGCCGGTCAGCTGGTACCTGAAGGCTATACAGGTTATGTCGATAGTCTGAAGCCGGATCCGTATGACCCCAAGAAAGCCAAGGAGTTGTTTGCAGAAGCAGGCTATCCTAATGGCTTTGATCTGACCTTCCATGCCTCCAATGACCGCTATCCCAATGATAGCCTCGTTGCTCAGGCCATCGGACAGATGTTCACCCGTGTTGGCATCAATACAGACATCGTGACCCTGCCGAAAAGCGTTTATTTCTCACGCGCTTCAGCGCTGGAATTCAGCTTTATCATGGGTGGCGCTGCCGTGGAAACCGGTGAAGCATCCGGCGTTCTGGGGCCTCTGCTTGAGACCTACGGTGACAATTCCGGACGAGGAAACCGCGGTCGCTATAGCTCCAAGGCTTTCGATGAAGCCCTGCAGCGTGGCCGTAGCCTCCTGGATGCAGATGCGCGAGACGAAGCGCTGCAGGAAGCCATGAAAATCGCTATGGATGATATGGGTGTAATCCCTGTCTTCTTCCTGGCGCATACATGGGGGCTGGAAAACAGTCTGACCTACAAAGGCAGAACAGACGGCTATACGCTCGCAGCCAACGTCCATTCGGCCAAGTAATAATACCCCGCAGTAAGACCCCAAGAGCCAAGGGCGAAGCGGTGACATTCAGTCATCGCTTCGCCTTAACAGAGAGACTATGCCATGTCTGCGAAGGCATCCCCGACCAAGAAGAAATCCATCATCATCGATTGCGACCCCGGCGTTGATGATACGTTGGCCATCCTTTTCGCGCTGGGCTCTCCCGAGCTGGATGTAAAAGCGATTACCACCGTTTGCGGCAACGTGCCGCTTGAAGTCTGCACCAAAAATGCACTGAAGATACTGGAGCTTGCCGGTAGAACCGATATCCCAGTTCATGCGGGTTGCGATGGTCCGATGATCGGCGAGCCGATCTTTGGCAAATTTCACGGAGCAGGCGGGCTGGGCAAGCTGGTTTTACCTGATCCGGTGACGCAGCCTTCTCCCAAGCATGCGGTGGGTAAAATGGCAGAATTGTTGCGCGCAGCAAAAACCAACAATGAAAAACTGACCATCTGCACACTGGGGCCGATGACCAATCTGGCTCTGCTGATCAAGCTGCATCCTGAACTGCTTTCTTCAATCGAATGTGTTGTCTCTATGGGCGGCGCTTACCGGATTGCAGGCAACCGCACCCTGACATCGGAATTCAACATGCTGGCAGATCCCCACGCTGCCCGCATAGTCTATTCCGCAGGCCTTGAGTATGTCGCCCTTCCGCTTGATGCCACGCACCAGGCGATGACATCGCCCGAGCGGATCTCATGGTTTAAGGGCGGGGAGGCAGGTTCACCGCTCGCAGCGACTTATGAGCTCTTGAGCGGCTGGTCGCGCAACGATCCGCGTCGCTATGGCTCGGATGGCGGCCCCATGCATGATCCTCTGGTAACCATCTATCTGGTTGCGCCACATCTGTTCCAGACCGAACTCGCAAAGGTCTTCGTCGAAT
This sequence comes from uncultured Cohaesibacter sp., assembly GCF_963678225.1. Classification (NCBI taxonomy): domain Bacteria; kingdom Pseudomonadati; phylum Pseudomonadota; class Alphaproteobacteria; order Hyphomicrobiales; family Cohaesibacteraceae; genus Cohaesibacter; species uncultured Cohaesibacter sp. The sequence continues at coordinate 3,582,173 of NZ_OY782764.1, forward strand.
GCGACAGCCAACTCTGCTATGGTCAGACAGTGGCAGACTGGTACGGCCAAACCGGAGAAAAAGCGGATGCGCAAATCGTGCAGAAGGTAAATGCAGACGGTGTCTTCTCCATTCTGAGCGAGCGGATCAGATCGCTCTCCCAAGCAGGGTGAAGTGATGAGCAAACGGATATTCCTTTCTTCGGACCCCGGTATCGATGACATGGCAGCTATCCTGTTTGCCCTTGCAGACAGAGACATAGACCTCATCGGCATAGGCGCCGTGGCTGGCAATGTTGCCATGGAAACGGCACTGGAGAATGCACGCTTCACATGCGCGCTGGCCGCATCCTCTCGCGAGGTGCCGTGCTACGACGGCTCTGGCGGCCCAATATTGCGCGACCAGATTTTTGGTGCACACAAGGCGCTCGGCTCTTTTCGCGATCATCTCAAAGATCTGTCCGCCCATTTGCCATCGCTTGACCCCGCCAATATTGTGCCCGAGCAAACTGCGGCTGAGGTCATGGCCGAGGCCATTCGCGATGCTGCTCAGAGGCAAGAGCCTGTAAACCTTGTCGTAACCGGGCCGATGACGGATGTTGCTCTAGCCATAAAGCTAGCAGGCAAGTCAAACTGTCAGACAGGGATCAAAACCATCGTTGCCATGGGTGGTGCGTTCAAAACCCTTGGCAATCGTGCTCCTTATGCTGAAATGAACATGTTGAGTGATCCTCATGCAGCCCGCATTGTCTGCGAAAGCAATATCAGGCTTATACTCTTTCCTCTGGATGTTACGTGGCAGTGCCGATTGACACATCAGGATCTTGAGCAGATGGAAAGGGAAGCGGGGTTGATCGGTAAGGTATTCTCAAAACTCTTCCAAGTCAGTGATCGCGAAAATCCTTCGCTATATGGCGGACCGGGCGGACCGGTGCATGATCTTCTGCCCGTTGTCTGGCTTGTGGCAGATGCTTTATTCGAAGGCCGCAACGCTCTCGTTTCGGTCGCTACCGGTCCTGAGCTGGCAGGCCATACCAGTCGATTACAACAAAAATTACATGATGAAGAGGGGTCCCCATTGCCTCATTTCATCGTTGAGGGCGTGAACCGCGACGCTGTACTGGCGCTGTTTCTCGACCGTTTGAAATCGCTCGCAAATGGGCTGAACGGGGCCGAAACCAGCGCCCCTTGCAATAAAACAAACAGGGAGGAAGACCTGCAATGACAGCTTATCTTCTTCGCCGTGGCGGACAGACCCTTCTCACCTTACTGGTGATGTCAATCCTCGTCTTCGTTGGCGTGTATCTGGTTGGCAACCCGGTGGATGTCATGATCTCCGCAACGGCAACGCCCCAAGAACGCGCCGAACTGATCGTGCGCATGGGACTTGACCAGCCGGTCTGGGTGCAATATTGGCACTTCCTCAAAGGAGCGCTATCGGGTGATTTGGGAAATTCCTTTCTCTATAACCGCCCCGCGCTGGGCCTCATTTTCGAGCGCATGCCCGCCACTCTGGAACTGGCCTTCAGCGCCCTGTTTCTCGGGTTGGTCTTTGGCATCCCGCTTGGCGTGATTGCCGGCCTACGTCCATCGAAGCCGGAATCGCGCGGCATTATGGCTTTTTCTATCCTTGGTTTCTCGCTGCCCACTTTCTGGGTCGGGCTGATGATGATCCTGCTCTTTGCTGTCAAACTTGATATCCTGCCAGCCTCAGGCCGTGGAGAGACAATCAATGTCCTGGGTGTGCCATTGAGTATCTTCACCACCGACGGCCTATCCCATATCTTCCTGCCTGCGCTCAATCTGGCCCTGTTCAAGATATCGCTTGTCATCCGCCTGACCCGAGCAGGCGTATCCGAAGCCTTGCAGTCTGAATATGTGCGCTTCGCGCGGGCCAAGGGGGTGAGCGAGTGGCGGATCGTCTTCTTGCATGTTTTGAAGAACACGCTCATTCCACTCATCACCGTCGTCGGTCTGGAACTTGGCGCTTTGATTGCCTTTGCCGTGGTTACCGAAACCATCTTTTCATGGCCCGGAATGGGCAAACTGATCATCGATGCCATCACGACGCTCGATCGCCCGGTTATTCTCGCTTACCTGATGATTACGGTGCTCATGTTTACAGTGATCAACCTGATCGTGGACCTGACCTATACGCTGGTTGACCCACGCGTTAAAATCGATGGGGGATCAGAATGACCGATATGACCAGCAACATGAACGCATCGGGCCCGTCTGAAGACCTTGCCGCCCAGATTGCCGCGGCCAACAGCTTCCCGCCCGAGCCACCTGCGCGGCCCATTCGCAGCGCCATCAAGCGCGTATTGACAGACCCCTTGGGTCTTGTGGGTACAGTGATTGTTGTGGTGATGCTTCTGGCCGCTCTCTGCGCCCATTGGATTGCACCGCAAAACCCTTATGATCTGGCAGTGCTGGATATCCTGGATAACCGCCTGCCGCCCGGCTCGGAGAGCTTTTCGGGCATGACCTATTGGCTGGGGACGGACGATCAGGGGCGCGACCTTTATAGTGCCATTCTCTATGGTCTAAGGACCAGTATCTTCGTTGGCATTGCCTCTGCAGGTATCGCGCTGGTGATTGGCTCTGTGATGGGGCTCATTAGCGCCTATTTTGGCGGTCGCACCGACACCCTGGTTATGCGTCTGGTCGACATCCAGCTCAGCTTTCCTCCCATTTTGGTGGCGCTTATTCTGCTGGCCATTCTGGGACAGGGCGTTGACAAGATCATCGTCGCCTTGGTTGTGACCCAATGGGCCTATTATGCTCGAACCGTGCGCGGCGCGGCGCTTGTGGAGCGCGGGCGAACCTATGTGGACGCGGCCCGCTGTCTGGCCCTGCCTTCGCGCATGGTGACGATGAATCACATTTTGCCAAACTGTCTGCCGCCGTTGATCGTTGTTGCTACCATGCGTGTGGCCTATGCGGTCAGTCTGGAAGCCACTCTGTCCTTCCTAGGCATTGGTTTGCCGGTGACTGAGCCGTCGCTTGGTCTGCTCATTTCGAACGGCAACAAATATATGCTCTCTGGTGACTGGTGGATTTCAGTCTTCCCCGGCGTGGCCCTGTTGTTGCTGATCGTCGGCATCAACCTTGTTGGCGACCGCCTGCGCGATGTGCTCAATCCCAAGTTCAAGGACTAGATCATGACCACAAATATGACCAGCCGATCTGACTATGCTCTTGAATTGCGCGGCCTTGAAACCGTTTTTGACGGCGACAAGGGAGCTGTTGCCGCCGTGCGCAACGTCAATCTGGCCATCAAGCCGGGTGAAATTGTAGGGTTGGTGGGCGAATCCGGGTCCGGCAAGTCGGTGACAGGCCTCTCTATCATGGGCCTCATTGACCGGCCGGGTCGGGTATCAAAAGGCGAAATCCTGCTCAATGGTGAGGATCTGCGCAAAGTGTCCGCCAAGCGTCTGCGCTCTCTCAGGGGTGATCGCATGGCGATGATCTTTCAGGACCCCATGATGACCCTCAATCCGGTGCTCCGGATCGATACGCAGATGATTGAGGCCATCACCGCCCATGATCCCCGCATTGACAAGACGGTCGCCCGCAACCGTTGTCGCGATGCGCTCGGTATGGTGGGGATTCCCGACCCCGAAGAGCGGCTCTATGCCTATCCGCATCAATTCTCCGGCGGTATGCGTCAGCGTGTCGCCATCGCGATTGCCATGCTCAACAATCCCGATCTGATCATCGCTGATGAGCCGACAACGGCGCTTGATGTGACCATTCAGGCGCAGATCATTGCCGAGATGCAAAAACTCTGCAAAGAGCGCGGCACGGCCCTCATCTGGATCACCCACGATCTCACCGTGGTGGCCGAACTGACCCAACGTGTCTATGTGATGTATGCGGGATCAGTTGTGGAAGAGGGCCCACTGGATGATGTTTTGGATCATCCGCTTCATCCCTACACGCAAGGACTTATCCGGTCCATTCCATCGGACAATGACCCCGGTGCGCGTTTGTTCCAGATACCGGGCATGACGCCCCCCATTGACCGGATGCCCAAGGGGTGCCGGTTCCATCCGCGGTGCCCTTATGTTCAGCTTGATTGCCTGAACGACATAGAGCTGACCCAGACCAGCGCGGCGCGCTCGGTGCGGTGTGCGCATCCGATCAATCAGGGAGAACAGGTCTCATGATCTCCAATAACGAAAAACAAGAAGCGCAGGTAAAGGCTTCCCCGGATCAGCAGGCGCCTTTGCTGGAAATCGATCATGTCACGCGCCGCTTTGAGCGTAAGCCCGACTTTGCCGCCAAATTGGCCGCCCGGTTGGGGGCGCCCATCAACCGCCGCACGGTGCATGCCGTAGACGATGCCTCCTTTGCCATTCATCAACGTGAAGTGGTCGGGCTGGTCGGAGAATCCGGCTGTGGCAAGTCGACCCTCGGGCGTATCGTCGCGGGCATTGATGACCCGACAGAGGGCCGCATTCTCTATCGGGGGCAGGATGTTGCCCATGCTTCAGGGGAAGCGACCAGAAAATTCCATCTCAAGATCCAGATGATCTTTCAGGATCCGCTCGATTCTCTTAATCCGCGCTACCGCATCGGCAAGTCCGTTTCCGAGGCTGCCCGCTATCACAAGGTCGTGCCAGAAGAGAAGATGACCGAGCATATCGAGAAGGTGCTCCTGCAATGCGGTGTTGATCCCACCACCCAGAACCGCTTTCCGCACCAGTTCTCCGGAGGTCAGCGACAGCGGATCGGGATTGCGCGTGCACTGGCATTGCGTCCGGATATGGTGGTTTGTGATGAAGCCGTGGCATCTCTAGACGTCTCAATTCAGGCCCAGATCATTAACCTGTTCATGGATCTGCGTGATGAATATGATCTGGCCTATTTGTTTGTCAGCCACGATATCGGTGTTGTGCGTCATATCTCCGACAGGGTTGTGGTGATGTATCTGGGCCGGATCGTGGAGCAGGGGACAACGGCGGAATTGTTCGCCAAGCCAAACCATCCCTACACTCAGGCACTCTTAAGTGAAGTCCCCAGCCTGAAACGGCGGCATTCCTCTTTCCATACCATCAAGGGAGAGATACCTTCGCCTTTGAAACCACCCTCGGGCTGTCACTTCCATCCGCGGTGCCCTCATGCCATGGAACGCTGCAAACTGGAACGGCCAATGCTCAAGGCGGTTGCTTCAGGGCATATGTCTGCCTGCCACCTCAATGATGAAGGATAGGGCGGGCTCCCATCGCCAATGGGACAATGTGCCCCCAGCTTAGTGCCGTGACGAAAAGGACAAGCAAAATGATTACGGTTTTCGGTTCCATCAATCTCGATATGGTGATCCGTGTTGCGGATTTTCCCCGCCCCGGCGAGACCATCACCACCCATGGTTTTGACATGTCCGCTGGTGGCAAGGGCGCCAATCAGGCGCTTGCCGTGCGTCGGGCTGGGGGCTCCGTGCGCATGGTAGGGCTGACCGGAGCGGATAGTCATGCTCAGCTTGCACTTGCTTTGCTTGAGGAAGCCGGTGTTGACCTCACACGCACGAGGGCCTGCAAGGAAAGCACCGGACTGGCCTTCATTCAGGTGGAAGACAGCGGCGAGAATACCATCGCCATCGTCAAGGGTGCCAATGGGGAGGTTACTCCTCAAACCGCAGACAATACACTTGGTGATCTCGCAAAGGGTGACCTTTTGCTATTGCAGCAGGAAATCCCCTTTACAGCCATCGATCAGGCCCTTGATCTGGCAAAAAAGGCCGGTGCCAAAAGCGTGCTCAATACCGCACCCTTTCAGGACGCCTACCTGCCTCTGGCCAATAAAGCCGATGTGGTTATTTCCAACGAAACCGAATTCGATGCTCTCATGCCTGGAGCCGACCCTATGCAACAGCGGGCAAAGGCTTTCGTGGCTCAAAAGGATCGCTTGTTGATCGTGACGCTGGGTGCCGAAGGTGCGCTGGTGGTTGAACCGGGTAAGGAACCAGTTCAGGTGCCATCCCCCAAGCTGGAGAAGGTGGTCGATACCACAGGAGCTGGCGACACCTTCTGCGGCTATTTCTGCCAGATGATGGCCGATGGAGCTGATCCCGTCACCGCCACTCGCAAGGCGGTCAAGGCGGCCAGTCTGGCCTGTTGCAAGAACGGGGCTCAACCGTCCATCCCGCTCGCGGCAGATGTGGCCTGAGTTTTTTCTCGGATCTATAGGCTAGTCAGGTCCGGTTCCACTCTCTAATGGAGTTTGATCATGTCTTTTCGTGGTGTGTTTCCCTATCTCGTCTCTCCTGTCACCTCTGATGGTGTCGTGATGAAAGGCATACTGACTGATCTCGTTGATCATCTCATCGAGGCCGGCGTGCATGGGCTGACCCCGCTGGGCAGCACTGGCGAATTCGCCTATCTCTCGCAGCAGCAACGCAACGAAGTCGTTGATACGGTGATCAAGGCGAACAATGGGCGGGTGCCTGTCATTGCAGGCGTGGCCTCAACCTCGACCGCAGATGCGGTCGCCCAGACCCGCCACATGATCAATGCCGGAGCGGACAGTATTCTTGCCATTCTGGAAGCCTATTTCCCGGTCAGTGAAGCCGGGGTCGAGAGCTATTTTACCCAGATTGCCAAAGCAGCCGATGGCAAGCCCGTTGTGCTCTATACCAACCCGCAATTCCAGCGCTCAGACCTGACCCTGCCGGTTATCGAGCGCTTGAGCCAAATCGATAATATCCGCTATATCAAGGATGCCTCAACCAATACCGGGCGACTGCTTTCCATCATCGAACGCACCAGAGGGCGTATGGAAGTATTCTCCGCCTCCGCGCATATTCCTGCCTGTGTCATGATGATTGGTGGCGTGGGCTGGATGGCTGGCCCCGCCTGCATCGTGCCCAAACAGAGCATCGCGCTCTATGAAGCCGCCCAGATGGGCGACTGGGACAAGGCTATGGAGCTGCAACGCCCTCTCTGGCGGATCAATGAAATCTTTGCCAAATACTCCATAGCGGGATGCATCAAGGCCGCGCTAGATCTGCAGGGCTTCAAGGTTGGCGACCCCATTGCGCCCCAGGCACCCTTGGGTAAAGAAGCTCGCCATGAAATTGCTGCGGTTTTGCGAGAAGTCGGTGCTTTGACCTAGAACGTCAAGTACACATTAAGGCAATACGAACAGCACAAAGGCATTCACCGCCATGGGGTTTTCTACTTCCTGAAGAGTTTACTCGCACCGCCTGATATGACCAGGGTTACATCTTTAAGCGCCGAAATAGGAGAAACCCCGGGAGGAACCGCGACAAAACGGGGTTGCCAGTCGGGATGGAATTTCTGCTTGAAGGCACGTAGTCCTTCAAAATTATAAAATGACCGTCCGTGCCGATACATAATGGCGCCGAAACGACTCCAAAGACGGGCACCCTTGCGCACTTGGAGACCCGCAAGCGGAGCAAGGCTGAGACTGAATTCCTCTGCGCCGGTTCTTCTGGCATATTCGATCAGTTCAATGAAGAGAAATTCCATCACGCCGTTGGCCTGTTCAGGCGGGTAGCGCATCAGGTCAATTGAAACGCGGGAACCGTCTCCCGGGCGAAGTATATTGGCAAAGGCCAAAATTTCGCCATGGCGTTTGATGGTGGCTATGGAGAAATTCTGCAAATAGCCAGGGTCGAACCGCCCCAGCGAGAACCCTTTTTCCCCGCCAACCTTATCTGCAATCCACGCATCTGAAATTGATTTCAACTGGCCCATCAGAGACAGATCATGAGGGGCATCGTTGATCGTCAATTCGAAGCCATCCTTCAAAGCCTTATTGTGTGCTGAACGCATAGATTTGAACTTGCTGCCAGCAAGGGTGAAATCGCGCAATAGAATTTCAGCTTCTTCACCGATCTTATGGAGTGAAAAGCCCATTTCTATCCAGAGCGAAAGATAGGCTTTGCTCACCTCGAACATGACCGGGTGGGCGCCGTTGTCGTAAGCTTCCTCCCAGAATGACCAGACGAGGGCCTCAATAGATTCCTTCGGCCCAACCGGGTCCGAATAGGCAATCCATTTGTTGCCTTGTACCGCATACATGATGAAAGCATCTTCGCTGTCGTTAAAGAACAGCTCCTTGTCTCCGGTCAGAGCCAAACAGGCTTTTGGGTCATTCTGCTGATCAATGATGGCGCGGGCTTTCTTAAGGGCCGATTTATCAGGAGGCCTAGTATGGAAAGTTGCGGGCTGAATGGCGAGCCAAACAGTTACGAACAAAAAGAAAGATGACCCGGCCAATCCGGCGCGTAAAGCACGGGAAGTGTTTGCTATGCTCGAAAAATCAGTCCAGAGATCTGTGCTATATGGGGTCGCTTCATGCATGAAGAAAAACACAGTCGCGGCACTGACCGCTATTCCGCCCGCAAGAGCGAACCATCCCGGGCTCAGCACACTGCGGGTCAATTTGGCCGAACGGTTGAAGAAGCTTCGAAAAGGCCAAAGGACAATCGCCGTAGTTAGCAGCAACAGGACGCTATCCAGATCCAGCTTGTTCATCAAAGCTGCACCAGAAGCTACAGCGAGAGCAGTTAAAGTGAGCCAGTAGGCTCCGGATATCCTGCGCACAAGTCCTTGGCTCAAGATGACCAACAAGACACCCAAAACAGCAGAGAGGAGGGCGCCACCCTCAAGAAGGATCGTCGCCAGCAAATCGTCAGGGTCTATCTCATCCGGCCGGACCGATGGCATGAGTGCGATAAGAACCAGATAACTGCCTATGCCAAAGACGGCAAGGCCAATCAAGGTAGGCGCAACGCCACTGGCTGCCTTCATGACCGGTCGGAGCGGTTCAGACACATCGCCAAACAGTCTGGTGATAAAACCACCGGCAAAGCGGGCTTCATTGATCGCGACAAAGACAAGAGCAAGCGCAAAGGGTAAGAGATAATAAATAAGCCGATAGAGAAGCAACGCAGCCGCGATCTGATCAAGCGGCACACCCTTGGGGAGGGCCGCGATGATGATGGTTTCGAAAACACCGACACCACCAGGCACATGACTGAGCACACCCGCCATTGATGCGGCAGCAAAGACCGGCAGGAAGGTGAGAAAATCGGGGCGAGCGCCCGGGAGCAAAACATAGAGCGTTAGCGCTGCCATTGAGGTGTCTATAAGGGTAAAAGCCAGCTGTGAAAAAAGCACTCCCGGCGTTGGGGCCGATAGTTCGAACTTGCCCAACCGAAAGCTTTTTCCGTTCAGAGACATAAGCAACAGGAACAACACGACGGCCACAGCGGCAACCCCAGCCCAAATTCTCAGACTAACTGGCGCGATTGGCAAGATATTGACTAGCGCATAAGGGTGAATTGCTAACGCTGCAAGGCCAATCACCGTTATGCCAAAGCCGAATGCAAGTGCGGCAAAGGTCGAAACGCTTGCAATCTCGAACAGGCTCAATCCAAAAGCAGAATAGACCCTATAGCGTACGGCACCGCCGGAAATCACACTAACACCGATCGTGTTGCCGAAGCTGTAGCCGAGAAATCCGCCCACAGCGATGGCACTTGCGGGCACTTTCTTGCCAAGGGACCGCAAAGCTGACCAGTCATAACCGATCAATGCAATATAGCCCGCAGCCGTTGCCAAAAGAGCTGACAACAATGTCAACCACGGGGTCATGCGCACCTGAGCAATAACGTCCGTCGCCTTGACGGGTTTGAGCAAATGATAAAGCGCGTAAATACCGAGCACAAACAAAATAAGAGCAAGCAGGATCGGCGCAGACTTTCTTGCGTAGGAAGCCCAATCTGATTGAGCGAGGCTATCGGAGTTTGAACTGGACAAGCTGGTCTCTCGTTTTCAAATTTGCAAAATCAGGACCAACTAAAGGAGGTGTGTTGATTCGGCCCGATTAGAATCGCCTACTTACTGAGCATTTTCGACAGTTTATTGGGCAAATTTCTTACAAATTTGTAAGAACATCTCAATATTTTCGGCAAATATCGATGACAAAACAGACGATAATCCATAGCGCATGAGTTGGAGATACAAAAATCGTAACAAACGCGCTCCTACACCAATGTTTAGCACATCAATGAAGCGACCTAAAAAATGGTGAGCTACTCTACCGGCTCAAATCCAAACTCCGGTGTAAACGACTGAATAGCTTCAATAACTTCAACAATCCTCGGATCTGATTTGCGCTCGAGCAAAACATAGATCCCCATAAGCCAGCGAGGGATTTCCTCATCGGGAGTCATTTCGATCTGAACAAGGCCTTTGCTTCCTAGAAAACTATTCAGCTGTGTCGAATGAACCAGAACCATATCGGTTTCCAGCACCATATCAACACAAGCCGTCATGGAGTTTGACATGAAGGTGTGGCCAAACCAGTCAGACCGCGGCTCATTTGCATCTGCACGTTGTCCAAGTTGTCGGTCTTCGGGTTGAACAGCGATGCATGTTGGCCATTGGGTGATCTCGTCTCGGTGACGCGGCTGTTCAAGCAGAGGATGGTCAGGCCGGACATAATAGGCATCGGCGGCCATCCCAAGTGGAATGAATTCCACTTCACTGCGTTTATTGAAATCGGGAATAATGTGCCCGACAAATAATGAAATATCACCAGCAAGCAGATGGTCCATGCAGGCCATCATGTTGCCAACACTGACATTGATAGAAACCTTTGGAAAAGCCTGATGATGCTTGATTAAATAATCTTTGAAGAATTGCGTCCAGGTAGAATACCCCGTACCAATACTTATGCCATGCTCGCGTTCTTCACGAAGTTGATCAATATTGTCTATCGCATTTGCATAAATCCGGCGCATAAGATGCGCACTTTTATAGAGAGTCTCACCATAAGTGGTCAAGCGCACCCCGCGAGAAGATCGTTTGAACAGTTTGACCTTCATCTTCTCTTCAAGCTTCTTTATGTTGTATGTCAAAGCAGGCTGAGATATCAACAACTTACTGGAAGCCGCCGCAAAAGAACCTGCATCTGCGACTTCAAGAAACTGCTCTAATGTGCGATCCATTTTCCGATTTCTCCCGAATAAACGCCACCCTTTTCTATAAAATTCATTTATATTAGCGCCGTTTTTTTGTATTGGATTTAAAGCCTCGAGAAATCTATATTCGCGCCAAGCCATTTGTCAATTCCAGTAAACCTGAAATTGCCAGGTGCAAAAAGAGGGTATTTTTGCGAGTGATTGCACTATAACACTCCATTGTCCGACCATGGTGGAGGCTTCAAAAAGTAGTCATGCCGGACAATACGTAAAAATACTTTCTTTGTCTCAAGTTTAAAATTCTCGTTTCGAAAGGGAGAAAGTCATGAGACTTGGAAAGATCGGAACACTTCTGGTTGCTTCAATCGCATTCGGGGCTCTTAGCTCTTCTGCATCTGCTCTTACACTTAAAGTGTCGGATTCTCACAACAACAATCACTCAACCGTTGTCGCTCTGAACGAGTTTAGCTCTGCGATTGAAGAGCGCACGGGTGGTGACGTTGAAGTGCAGGTATTTGGCGCAGGCGTGCTCGGTACCGAATCCGAAATGATCAACCAGCTGCGCATGGGCATTCTGGACATGGTGCGGACAGCGCCAACTGATCTGGAAAAATTCAACCCAGTCTACAGTGCTTTTTTGCTTCCTTACCTCTTCAAGGATGACGCTGGCGTTGAAAAGGCCATGAGCGAAGTCAAAGATGATGTGTTCCACTCTCATCCGGATTCCGGTTTCATGGGGCTTGCCTGGAATACAGCAGGGGCTCGCAGCTTCTATACCGTGGACAAGGAAATCAACAGCCCAGCCGATCTGGAAGGCCTGAAAATCCGCGTTCCGAACAGCCGTTCCATGACACAGGCTGTTGAAATGCTCGGCGCAACGGCAACGCCTGTGCCTTGGGGTGAAGTTTACACGGCTCTGCAGCAGGGCATCGTTGATGGCGCCGAGGGAAGCCCGACTTCTCTGATTGACGGTAAATTTGTTGAAGTCATTCGTCACTTCTCCTTCGATCGTCACTTTACCATTCCTGACGTTCTGATCATCAGCACCAAAACCTGGGACAAGCTGAACGACGAACAGAAAGCGATCTTCAAGGAAGAAGCAGAAAATTACACCAAGCGTGTTGCTGTTCTTGAAGAAGAGAAGGTTGCCAAAGCGATCGCTCTGTCCAAAGAGCAGGGCGTAGCCTTCAAGGACGTTGATCTGGCCCCCTTTAAAGCGCGCGTTATGCCGCTCTATGACGAGCTGCGCGCCAACAATGAAGAAGCTGCCGAGATCGTATCTCGCATTGAAGCAGCTCAAGAGTAAGGTGAGCGGTATCTAACCCTCGTATGATGTGTTTCCGGCTCTAGCCGGAAGCACTGCCTTTCTCCTCTAATTAAGGCACAAACCTTCATGGTGAAATTTCGGAATTATTTGGAAAAGGCTGTGTTGTCTCTGATCACGGTCTTTCTGGTCCTGCTCGTTGTGATGGCATCCTGGCAGGTCTTCGCACGTTACATTCTCAATGCTCCGCCCCAATTTACAGACGAAGCCATGCGGTTCACGATGATCTGGTTGGTGTATCTGGGGGCAGCTCTCGCCTTCGGTATCACTGATCGCCATATGTCACTTGGCCTATTCAAGGACATGTTCAAGGGGCGGACCCGCATCATGTTCGAGGTGTTCAGCTTCGCATCCGTGCTGGTGTTCTGCCTGATCGTCATGATCAAGGGCGGCATCGCGTTGGTCCTCATCGGTGAGGGGCAGTATTCGGACAGCATGAACCTACCAATGAACTGGGTGTATGTGATTATTCCCTTCTCGGGTTTCCTTTCGATCCTGCTCAAAACACAAAATTTTGTTGAGGTCTTAAAAGATATAAGGAGCGGTTCGGATGGATACTAATCTTGTCATTATGATCCTGTTGCCGTTGTTTCTGGTCTTCATGTTTTCTGGCATTCCGATTGCAATCGGTATCGGCCTAAGTTCTCTGGCGGCAATCCTCGTTATTCTGCCCTTCGACATGGTGGCCTTTCAGGGCGCCCAGAAGATGTTTGGCGGCATCAACAGTTTCGGCATGCTAGCCGTGCCTTTCTTCATGCTCGCCGGCAACATTATGAACCATGGCGGCATCGCAAGAAAACTAATCGATCTTGCGCTTATGTTTGGTGGTCGCATGCCAGGTGCTTTGGCGCACGCCAACGTTATGGGCAACATGCTGTTTGGCACATTGTCCGGTTCCGGCATGGCTTGTACGGCAGCCATCGGCGGTACCATGGCCCCGATTCAGAAAGAAAAAGGCTATAACCCGGCATTCTCCGCTGCGATCAACATCGCATCTGGCCCCGTCGGCATGCTTATTCCACCAAGCGGACTATTGATCCTGTTCTCGATTGTCAGCGGTGGCGTTTCTGTTGCGGGCTTGTTTATGGGCGGCTGGATTCCCGGCATCCTGTGGGGTGTAGCCGTGATGGTTGTTGCCTACTTCATGGCAAAGAAGCACAACCTGCCAACCGAGAAGTCCGACCGCACGTTCGGTCAGAAACTGAAAGTCTTCTGGGACGCAGTACCAGCCCTGATGCTGATTGTCATCGTGATGGGCGGCATTGTTGGCGGCGTATTCACCGCTACCGAAGGTGCTGCGGTTGCTGTTGTCTACAGTCTACTGCTTTCTTTCTACTACAGAACCATCAGTGGCAAAATGCTACTGAAAACCCTGAGCGATACCGCCCTTACAACCGGCGTTATTCTCTTCTTGGTGGCTGTTTCGAGCTTGATGAGCTGGATCATGGCTTATGCTCAGATCCCGCAGATGATCGGCGAAACGCTTCTGCAACTGACCGATAACCGTATCGTTCTGCTGCTGATCATCAACATCTCCTTGCTCATTCTGGGCACCTTCATGGACGCCACACCGGCGATCCTGATTTTCACACCGATCCTGATGCCAATCTGTACCGGCATGTTCGGGATGGACCCGATCCACTTTGGCGTAATGATGATTTTCAACCTTGGTATCGGGAACATCACTCCGCCTGTTGGCTGTGTGCTCTTCGTGGGCGCGGCAGTGGGGGATACTAAGATCGAAAAGATCATTCCGTTCCTTCTCCCGGTCTTCGCGGTTCTGTTCGGTGTGCTGTTGCTTGTTACCTACGTTCCGTCCCTGACGCTGTTCCTGCCACGCCTTATCGGGCTCTGATTACAGGTTCCTCGTCACTGAAAATGGCTCTTGGCCGCCAATCTTGGCGACCAGGGTCTACGGTGCTGGCCGCATCTCAGTTTAACTCATTCACATGATTGCAAACTCGAAAGCCTAGCTTATGAAAAACGTAAAAATCGCATATATCGGAGGAGGCAGCCAGCAGTGGGCTCTGCACCTCATGGCCGACCTCGCTCTTTCCAAAACCCTCAGCGGCAGCCTCGTTCTGTATGACATCAACAATGAAGCTGCTGAAAAGAACAAAGAAGTCAGCAAGCACATCTTCTCCCGTCCGGAAGCGACCGGAAAATTCGAAGTTGAAGTCGAAGCCGATCTCGACCGCGCACTGGCTGGTGCGGATTTTGTTGTTATTTCCATTGAACCCGGTCCGACCGAAAACCGCTTCATCGACCTCAAGATCCCCGAAAAATATGGCATCTACCAGAGCGTTGGAGACACGACGGGCCCTGGTGGCATCGCTCGCGCCATTCGTTCTATTCCAGTCATGGCCGATTTTGCCAATCACATCATGGACGTTTGCCCTGATGCATGGGTCATCAACTACACCAACCCGATGGCATGGTGCACCGCAGCCCTTGTAGCAGCTCAGCCAAACATCAAGGCTGTCGGTTGCTGCCACGAAGTGTTCCACACGCAGGAAATGCTCTGCAAGTGGGTAAGCGAGCATTACGATGTGCCGCTTCCTGCGCGTCATGACATCAAACTCGACATTGCTGGCGTGAACCACTTCACCTTCGCAACAGGCGCTCAGTGGAACGGCAAAGACATCTTCGAAGAATTCAAGTCGGCCATGAAACCTCTTGATGTTGATACCCTGAAAGCCAATGCTGCAAACCGCACCAAGGAAGAGCTTTGGTTTGACTCGGACTTCGAGATCGCCAAGGATCTGTTCAAGCGCTTTGGCGTACTTGGCGCTGCGGGTGACCGCCATCTGGCAGAATTCATTCCATGGTATATCACGAGCGGTGAAGAGCTGAACAGCTGGGGCGTTGTGCTCACACCATACGAATGGCGCGTCAAACGTCAGGCAACGCAGGACGAAGCCCGTCAGGAATTCCTCGATTCCGACCTCAAACCTTCGGGCGAAGAGGGCGTCTTGATGATTGAAGCGCTCAGCGGGGCTGCCGATAAGCCTTGCCGTACACAGGTGAACATGCCGAACACAGGCCAGAACAACTTTGCTCCTTTGGGCAGCATCGTGGAAAGCTACGGTCTGGTCAGTGAAAACAAGATCGAAACCGTGTCCTGCGGTATTCTGCCTGCTGCTGTGCAATCCCTTGTGAGCCGTAACCTTACGGTACAGGGGCTTGTTCTGGAAGGTGTTATGGAAAATGACAAGGACAAGATCTTCAGTGGCTTCATGATTGACCCGCTCGTCTCCAACTCTCCACGCGACTGCGAAGCCCTTTTCGAAGAGCTATGGACAGCGCTGGAACAGCTAAAGGATTAAGGCGCAAGGCGTCATCTGAACCTATAGAGATTGGCGCTGGGGCGGTATAACAGACCGCGCCAGCGTTTTTATATGTGCAGTCAAGTCCCGCGTAAACCGATGAGCACCTGCTTACTCTATATGTGAGTATGGAAATAAATACGGGCAAGACTGCCTTCAAAATGGCGCTAACGCCAGGTCTCAGATCATGACACCCGAGACATCTGCACTGTCCGATTAACGCATTTCAATATCAATATGCGCCCCATATCGAGCCTTGAGCTGATCTATTTCCTTGCCCGAAAAACCCAAACTGGATGCCTTGCGCAAAAACTGCGCCAGTTCATCCTGTTCTGACAATTCAGGTTTCATACGCTCACCCATAATGGTCGCATGTTTGTTTGGTGTACCCATAATTTGTCCTTTGCCAGACAATGAGGAATGCTTTCGCAACATGGCCTTAAGGCATTCTACGCATCAACATACGACGCACACGACTTTAAGAGGCCTTACTGCAAGATAGAAAGTCACTACGAACGCGATTGACGCCACTTCCTAAAAGGGGCGCTAAACACGAACAGAAATTCTCATGTCATCAGGAAATGGGAGGAGGGGTGTCAGGTGGAATGGTCGACCCTCTGAGATCTATCTCGACGATAGAGTAGGGGACGATATGAAAGGGTTCGATATGCGTATCAAGGTCGCTTTTTATCAGGAAGAATGAAAACGCACCATCTGAAGAGCAGGTTTGATACTGCTGATCTTCCCCACACCCTATTAGCTGCGTACCATCAGATGCAGAAATTTTAGAAGCTTCGCTGCAAGACAGCGGCTTTTTGTGATCAAACGCAAATGTCTTACCTGTCCCGGCAAAAAGCCCGAACAACAAAAGCATGATAACAAGAATGCTTTGCAGTTGGCGTGACATGTGCGTGAAGACACTTCCCTAAGCGAACCCGTTGATTGATACGGACTCATTATAGCCTAGGTAGGAACAAGATCAAATTTCTGCAAGAGGAAACAAAAAAATAAATAAAAAAAGAGAGAGATGCTGCCAAATAAATGCAGCAAAAAACCCCGATGCAGGCACCAGGGTCTCAAGATTGTTTAAGCCTTCAATGGACTGTTAGATCGCTTTAGCCTAGCACTTTCAGGCTATCGGCATTTTCCTTGCCGTTGCGACCTTCAACCATTTCATATTCAACCTTCTGACCTTCGGTAAGGGTTGTTAGGCCGGA
This sequence comes from uncultured Cohaesibacter sp., assembly GCF_963678225.1. NCBI lineage: Bacteria > Pseudomonadati > Pseudomonadota > Alphaproteobacteria > Hyphomicrobiales > Cohaesibacteraceae > Cohaesibacter > uncultured Cohaesibacter sp. Next base: position 3,598,975 of record NZ_OY782764.1, read on the forward strand.
ACGTTCAACCGCAGAGATGTGAACGAACGCATCTTTTCCACCTTCAGCTGGCTCAATGAAGCCATAGCCCTTGGTTGGGTTGAACCACTTAACAGTTCCGGTTGCCATTTCAAAATTTCCTTTTGACTTAAGGGTCTTGTCCCTGGGTACCTCATGTACACCATGGGGTAGTCATCTTCTTCGTGAGGCCTAGAGTATCCGCTTGCGCTCGCGGCAAACCAAACGCTTCAGAAAAACCAACACCTAAAGATTACATCACAAAAAACAAAACTCAAAGATTAGATTTGCGTCTGTTTGGAAATTTCACATTAATGTTACAAATATCATTTCTAATCTAAAATAATTTCATCTAAAAGCATGAAATTACTTAGAAAAACGTCACATATCGTAATTTGAGAACCGATTTTAGTGAAAGTAATTTAAACGAATTTACAATTTAAATTGCAAAAACTCGTGTCACTGACGAAATATTTGCCACAAAAATTCCCCATTTGCTCGAAAATCAATCAGGACCAAGTTAGCACACGAACCGTGTCAGAATTAAAGAAGAAATCGCGAAGAAAAAGAATATATATTTGCGCACCCAAGTAACACATGCGATTTACTCAGATAGTCTTAAAAATCGTCACAATAGACCATCTTTTCGCGCCAAACGGCTACAAAATAGCGTGTTCTCACACATCGTGAAGATCTGTCCAATATCCGTATTCACCTTACAGACAAGGGCTCCAAACTGAGCACCATCCTGCCAACGCTTTGCCGTTTGCTGAGCGAATAAACAAACGCGTGCGGATGTGAAACTCCTTGGTCTTGATAGTCCCCAATCGGCGGCTGGCTCATTTCCCCGAAGGTTGAAATTGGTCTAAAAACGAGTCTGTTTGTTTGCTCAGATTCTAGACGACTTCTAAATGCATAATAAATAAATACCCTAATTATAATTTATGGTAAGTATTATTTCGCCAAATAATTACGAACTGTATCGACTATTTGCATAAAATACCAAAAAAGCGCACGAAAGCATTATCTTGTCTGGGTTGATTTAGACATCACGGTCGGCTTCCATACCATTAAGGGAAAGAACTGATTCAATAGGACTAAGCCGCTGACCAGCATTCATCATTGAGGCAATTCAATGCGCTTTTCATTCGCATCTCTCGCTCGCAACGCCATGACCTACCATCAGAATTGGCCTCGGCAATGGCGAAGCCCTTCTCCAAAAAATCACTACGACGTCATTATTATTGGCGGAGGAGGGCATGGTCTTGCCACGGCCTATTATTTGGCCAAAAACCATGGTGTCCAAAGAATAGCTGTGTTGGAAAAGGGCTGGATCGGCGGCGGCAATACCGGTCGCAACACAACCATCGTGCGTTCCAACTATCTATGGGATGATGCTGCCCATTTATATGAAAAGTCGTTGCAGCTCTATGAAGGGCTCTCAAAAGATCTCAATTACAACATCATGCTTAGCCAAAGAGGCGTTCTCAATCTGGCCCATAGCCAGCAGGATGTCCGAGATACAAAGCGTCGCTTGAATGCCAATAAGCTCAACGGTATCGATGCCGAATGGCTCGACGCAGAAGCGGTGAGGGCCTTCTGCCCGATTATTCGCACAGACAAGAAAGCCCGTTATCCGGTTCTTGGGGCATCACTACAAAAGCGGGCAGGTACAGCGCGCCATGATGCCGTTGCCTGGGGCTATGCGCGCGCAGCCGATATGCGAGGCGTTGATATTATCCAGAATTGCGAAGTCACAGGCATCACCAGGCAAGGCGACCGCGTAACTGGCGTTGAAACCAATCGCGGTACCATCACGGCTCACAAGATAGGTATCTGCACTGCTGGGCACTCTTCAGTGCTAGCAGAAATGGCTGGCTTCGCTGTGCCTATCACCAGTCATCCCCTGCAAGCCATGGTTTCCGAGCCAATCAAGCCCGTGCTTGATACAGTCGTCATGTCGAACGCTGTCCATGTCTATGTTAGCCAATCAGACAAAGGAGAACTTGTGCTGGGAGCAGGCATCGACGCCTACCAATCTTATGCTCAGCGGGGCTCGTTCCATGTGGTGGAGCATCAGATTTCTGCCTTGTTGGAACTTTTTCCCATCTTTTCGCGGCTGAAATTGATGCGCATGTGGGGCGGCATCGTAGACACCACTCCAGACGCCTGTCCGGTCATCTCAACCACGCCTGTCAAGAATCTTTACCTCAACGCAGGCTGGGGCACCGGAGGGTTCAAGGCCATACCCGGATCCGGTTTTGTCTTCGCACACACCATCGCAAATGAAGCGCCACACGCGTTGAACGCAGCCTTCACGCTCGATCGTTTTTCGACCGGTCACTTGATTGATGAACATGGCGCCGCTGGCGTCGCGCATTAGAGGGAACTGAGCATATGTTGAAAATCAAATGTCCCTATTGCGGTGACCGTGACGAAACTGAGTTTTCCTATGGTGGTGAGGCTCATATTGAACGCCCTGACACCCCTGCCGAGGTTTCTGACGAAGCGTGGGGCGCCTATCTCTTTGGCCGCCCCAACAAAAAGGGGCTTATGCGCGAACGTTGGTTCCATGCACATGGCTGTCGCCGATGGTTCAATCTTTTGCGTGACACGAGCAATCACACAATCATCGGCTCCTACAAGGCTCTTGAAAAACCGTCTATTGCGGAACTTAGAAAAGAGAGCCGGAAAGGAAGCGCAAAATGAATGTCAATCGACTGCCTTCTGGTGGGCGGATCAATCGCGACGTTCCGATCCGGTTTCGCTTCAATGGCACCTACTATTTGGGATATGAGGGCGACACACTGGCGTCCGCATTGCTCGCCAATGATATCCATCTCGTTGCACGCTCTATGAAATATGCCCGGCCGCGCGGTATCATGGCGGCTGGCCCGGAAGAACCCAACGCGATAGTGCAAATCAATGTGTCCAATCGCAGCGAACCAAACCCCAAAGCGACGGAAACTTATCTGCATCCGGGGCTCATCGCCGCCTCAGTCAACGCATGGCCGTCCTTACGACATGATGCAAGACGGCTGAGCAGTATCGGCGAGCGCTTGATGAGTGCCGGCTTCTATTACAAGACAATGTTCGGCTCGAGCACGCTATGGCAGAAGGTGTTTGAACCAATCATCCGCAGATCAGCAGGACTGGGAAAAGCGCCGAGCGATCCAGATCCCGATGTCTATGATCATATGCACAGACATGTTGATCTGATGGTTGTCGGTGCAGGGCCCGCAGGGTTGGCAGCCGCCAGAGACGCCGCGCTTTCCGGGGCACGGGTTATCATTGCAGACGCTTTGCCCGAGTTCGGCGGCTCACTGCTTTCCCAAAACCGAACCATCGACAAGATGAGCGGCATGGATTGGGTTTCTGGCGTCACTTCAGAGTTGGAAACCTGTGACGACACGCTTCTTTTGCCCAATACCACAGCGATTGGCTATTTCGACCAGAATTATATCATTGCCATCGAAAGACGTCTTGATCACAAGGGAGAGGCATCCTCGCCAGCCAATGTGAGAGAACGCTTGTGGCACATACGCGCAGACAAGGTCATTCTGGCCACCGGTGCACATGAAAGACCTCTGGTCTTTTCAGACAATGACCGGCCGGGCATCATGCTCGCTGGAGCAGTACAAAGCTATGTCAATCGCTTCGCCGTACTGCCGGGCAAAAGCGCCATCCTGTTTGCCAATAATGACGCGGCCTATGAGGCGGCTCTGGATTTCAAAAAGGCTGGTGGCGATCTTGTCGCCGTCATCGATCCCAGACAGGAACCACAAGGCCCTCTGGTCGAAGAGCTGTTTGCGACTGGAACGCGCTTACTATCTGGCCATGTGGTAACAGCGACGCTCGGCACCAATCGTTTCAAGGGGGGTGACGCTGCGCCATGGGACGGCCATGCGATTACAGGTAAGGCCGAGCGGTTTGAAGCCGACATTCTGATGATGTCTGGCGGCTGGAGTCCGGTCGTGCATCTCTTTAGTCAGGCGTCAGGCAAGCTGCGCTATGATAGCGAGACATGCGCCTTTGTTCCAGATATCTACGGCCAGAAGGAATGCTCTGTCATTGGAGCGGCCAATGGCGATTTCAGCTTGATTGAAGCTCTGCGTGCAGGCGGTCGCGAGAGCATGAAGGTCGCACTGGCCTACGGCAAGCCCACAAGAAAAACGGCCCGCCGTTATGCGGCTGAGGAACCAGACACCGGTGCGCCCGAGGCCTGCTGGCAGATCCCCGCACAAGATCCGGCGGATCAAGGGAAACTCAAACAGTTCGTAGATTTTCAAAATGACACGACTGCCGCAGACATCGCCCTTGCCAAGCGAGAGGGCTTTGACTCCGTTGAGCATATGAAGCGCTATACCTTAAGTGGCTTCGGAACAGATCAGGGCAAAACCGGCAACATCAACGCCTTGGCCATACTGGCCAGACAGACCGCATCAACCATAGAAGAAACAGGAACGACGACCTTCCGCCCGCCCTATACGCCAGTTTCATTCGGGGCACTCGCCGGGCGCTTTGTTGGCCCCCTAGCGGACCCCGTGCGCACAACCCCGATGCATGAAGTGCATGTGAAGGCAGGAGCAGCGTTCGAAAATGTCGGCCAATGGAAGCGCCCTTGGTACTATGCGAAAGCGGGCGAAGACATGGGCGCAGCGGTCAGGCGCGAATGCACGGCGGTGCGCAAGGGCGTCGGTATGCTCGATGTCTCGACTTTGGGCAAAATCGATATTCAGGGGCCGGATGCACGAGAATTCATCAATCGTGTCTACACAAACTCGGTCACAAACCTGAAACCTGGGAATTGCCGCTATGGCCTCATGTGTGGCGAAGACGGCATGGTGCTGGATGATGGCGTCATCACATGCATTGATGATACGCATTTCATCACCACAACGACCACTGCCGGCGCAGCGCATGTCTTGAGCCATATGGAAGACTATTTGCAAACGGAGTGGCCTGATCTAAAGGTTTACTGCACCTCCATCACAGAAGAATGGGCAACCATTGCCATCAATGGCCCCAAAGCACGGGATGTCATGGCAAGGCTCAATCCTGACGAAGATTGGAGCGCAAAAGCCTTCCCGTTCCTCACGCATAAAGAAGTCCAGATTGGCGGCGTGATGGCCCGCATATTCCGGATCTCGTTCACTGGAGAACTGGCCTATGAGATCAATATCCCTGCGCGATATGGCCTTGCTCTTTGGAACCATGTAGCCGATGTCGGAAAGGAATGGGATATAGTGCCTTATGGCACCGAGGCTATGCATGTCTTGCGGGCTGAAAAAGGCTATATCCTCGTAGGGCAGGACACAGACGGGTCTCAAACACCGCAGGACCTCGGGCTCAACTGGATTGTCTCCAAAAATAAACCGGATTTCATCGGCATGCGATCGCACACCCGACCGGACACTGTGCGTAGTGATCGCAAGAAGCTCGTGGGATTAATGACAGAAAGCCCGGAATTTGTTCTGGAGGAGGGGGCGCAGATCGTTGAAAACCCCGATGCGCCGACACCAATTCCCATGGTGGGGCATGTCACATCCAGTTACTGGAGTGAACATCTGGGTCATTCCATCGCGCTTGCTCTCATTGAGGGAGGTCTTGGCCGGAAGGGCGAGCAGCTGCACAGCTTCTCATTGGGTAACTGGCACAAGGTGACGATTGTGGACCCGATTTTCTATGATATCGAAGGAGCCCATCGAGATGGATAATCTGCACCACCTTTCAGCTCAATCCCCGCTATATGCCAAACGGGATCAGCTCTTGAACGGCTCCGGCCAAGCTGTTGCACTATCGCAGGAAAGGGCTCCCAGACTGATCTCCATGCGCGGGGATGGTTCCAACAAATCATTTCTGGCGGCAGTCAAAAATCTGATCGGGGCGTCCCTTCCACTCAAGCCATGCAGCAGTCAGGAAAAAGGCGCAGTTGCCGTTCTCTGGATGGGACCTGATGAGTGGCTGATCATTGCCAATGAAACAGATGCTTTAAAGCCTCTGCCAGAGATGGCTTTAGCGCTCGCTGAGTATCACTGTGCTTTGGTTGATATCTCAAATAGCAAAGTCATGCTATCGCTTTCGGGGCCATCCTCTCGCGATGTGCTTAGCAAGGGCTGCTCAATTGATTTCTATTCCAATGAATGGAGAAAGGGGCTTTGCGTCAATAGCCTATATGCGCGATGCGATGTCACGATATGGCAAAGGGCAACGCGCGATCACTATACTATTCTCGTCAAAAATTCCTTTTCCGACTATGTCTCGGACTATCTTCTGGATGCTATGTCAGAATATAACGCGGCCTAAAACGGACATAATTAGAATAGCTTGGCATTAGTGAGCCAAAAGAAAACCCGCCTTGAAACAGGGCGGGTTCTTTCATTTCATATGATGCATAAAGATCATTCGGTATAGAATTTGCGACGGGCATCCTGCTCTACGCCAAGCACCATCTGCAGTTCAGCCAATCTGCGGAAATGCTCTTCCTTTTCCTCGTCAGTCTTGGCTTCGCTCAGCTTTTCGAACTCTTCGGCGATGGCCTTCTTCAGTTCGATTTCGCGTGGCATGGCGCCAGTTTCTTCCAAAATGCGATAGCCAGCCTTCAGGAAGGTATCGTCACTCTGTTGAGGTGGCTTGGGTTTGCGCGCACGCTTATAACCCTCAAGCAAACCTTCCGATTTCACTTTCGCAATAAGATATTCAGTGACGTCTTTGTTAGGCATCATTTACTCCATCAGACCGTTCCGGCCCTATAAAGATAAGATCAAATTCATGACACTTCAATGAGTAGAAGGTTATGTGGACGGCCCTTTGATGAGCCAGACTAAACCATCTCACAGTCCGAGCGCATCAGCCAAGAAGCGCTGCGTAGTCAAGGTCTTCCAAGCCAGCGGCGCGCCGTGCGGCTGTGAGTGTGTTGGCCATCAGCAACGCAATGGTCATCGGGCCAACGCCACCCGGAACCGGCGTTATGAAACCCGCATGCTCTGCGGCGCTATCATAATCAACATCGCCAACAAGCCGCGTCTTGCCTTCTCCACGTTCGGGAGCTGGGATACGGTTGATCCCCACATCAATGACACACGCACCATCCTTGATCCAGTCGCCCTTGATCATCTGAGGGCGACCAACCGCAGCAACAACAATATCCGCGGCCTTCACAACGCTTGGCAAATCCTTGGTGCGGCTATGCGCGATAGTCACCGTGCAGCTTTCTGCCAGCAAAAGCGCTGCCATCGGTTTGCCAACAATGTTGGAGCGCCCGACAACCACGGCGGATTTGCCGGAAAGATCGCCCAGAGACCTCTTGGCCAGAATAAGCGACCCCGCTGGCGTACAGGGCACCATGGCCTTGTCTTTGGCGCCTGCTGTGAGCAGCCCCACATTGATTGGATGGAACCCATCGACATCCTTGTCAGGGCGGATCAGTTCCAGCACCTTGGATTCATCAATATGATCGGGCAGGGGGAGCTGAACCAGAATGCCATGAATGCTGTCATCTTCATTCAACTCGCCCACAAGAGCCAAGAGTGTATCTTCTGAAGTATCTGCTGGCAGAGCATGTTCAACCGATTTGAAATGGCATTCATTGGCAGCCTTGCCTTTGGACGCGACATAAACCTTGCTGGCAGGGTCTTCACCAACAATGACCACCGCAATGCCTGGCACAACGCCGGTCTCATCGATCAGTTTTTTGCCCTCAACGGCAATTTTTTCTCTCAGCGCTGCGGCAATGGCCTTGCCATCAATGCGTGTTGCGGTCATGTGCTTCTCTCTTTCAAGACGTGTGATTCCATGCTCATGCGGCAATAAGTTGCCAACAGCTATAGACTCCTTAGAACAAGCCTTCAATGTCGCCTTTTTCATTAAGGTGGATAGACAAGGCCGCCGGTTTGCGCGGCAGTCCCGGCATTGTCATGATTTCCCCGCAAATCACGACAATGAAACCGGCCCCGGCAGAAAGACGGACCTCTCTGACAGGGACGTCAAAATCACTTGGTGCCCCCAGGAGCGTCGGGTCCGTTGAAAAGCTATATTGGGTCTTGGCCATACAAACAGGCAGCTCGCCATAGCCTTCCGCTTCCCATTGCTCCAGTTGCTGGCGGATCTTTTGATTGATAAGAACGCCTTTCGCGCCATAAATCTCCTTGGCCACAATCTCGATTTTTGTCACGAACGACATGGAATCCCGATAAAGCAACTTGAATTGCGGCTTTTCCTGCTCTGTCATGGCAACAACAGCTTCGGCCAACGCCACAGCCCCTTTGGAGCCCTCTGCCCAGTGCGTACACAGAATGGCCTTGCATCCCATGCTCTCAACATAACGCTGCACCACTGCGGTTTCTTCTGCGGTGTCCGAGGTGAAATGATTGATTGCAACAACAACAGGAACGTCGAACTTTTTGACATTCTCGATGTGGCGACCAAGGTTCGCACATCCAGCCAAAACGGCATCCTCATCAGGGGTACCCAAGTCGGCCTTGGCAACGCCACCATTCATCTTGAGCGCCCTGACAGTTGCCACAATCACGGCAGCATCAGGCGCGACACCTGCTTTGCGGCATTTGATGTTGAAGAATTTCTCCGCCCCGAGATCGGCTCCAAAGCCAGCTTCCGTGACCACATAATCGGAAAGCTTGAGTGCAGCCTTGGTGGAAAGCACCGAATTGCAGCCGTGAGCAATATTGGCGAAAGGGCCGCCATGCACGAAGGCAGGGTTATTCTCCAGCGTCTGCACCAGATTGGGCAGGATGGCCTGTTTGAGCAAAACCGTCATGGCCCCGTCAGCGCCGATATCACGACAATAGACAGGTGTACGGTTCCTGCGATAGCCAACAATAATGTCGCCCAAACGGCGCTGCAAATCCTTATGGTTTTCAGCCAGACAAAGAATGGCCATCACTTCTGAGGCGACAGTAATGTCGAAACCGGATTCTGAAGGAAACCCGTTCGCAACACCGCCAAGTCCCGTCGTGATCTGCCGTAAGGATCGGTCATTCAAGTCAACAACGCGACGCCATTTGATCCGCCGCACATCAATGTCGAGTTCATTGCCCCAATAAATGTGATTATCGACCATCGCAGCGAGCAGATTGTGCGCGGCCGTTACCGCATGAAAATCACCCGTGAAATGCAGGTTCATTTCTTCCATCGGAACAACCAGCGCCATGCCGCCACCAGCGGCACCACCCTTAACGCCAAAACAGGGCCCCAGCGAGGCTTCGCGAATGCAGACACTTGCCTTCTTGCCAATCGCATTGAGAGCATCACCCAGCCCAACCGTGGTGGTTGTCTTGCCTTCTCCCGCAGGAGTAGGGCTTATAGCTGTGACCAGAATAAGCTTGCCATTGGGGCGATCTGCCAGTGCGTCCATGCAGTCTTGCGAGAGCTTGGCTTTGTCATGTCCGAAGGGGATGAGTTTTTCTGCGGGAATGGAAAGGCGTTCGCCTATCTCGGTGATTGGTTTCAGTGTGGCTGCGCGGGCAATGTCTATATCACTTTGCATCGATAGCGGGTCTCACTTTTATTCGGACAGTGGAATGCTCTGGTTTTGGTTCTGTTAAGATGATGTATTGCGAACAATGGATAAAAATCAAGCTACCCTTGTAACAAATGCCATTCTTTCGACAAGTCAGTCAGTCACGCCTTGCAGGTGACAAAAATACTGGTATACCAAAGGGAAATATAAAACGAGGGAAACAGTAGTATGTCACATATTCATTGGCTTGGTGCGGGACTTTCATCCGTGCCGGGTATCCGCCGCCTTATTTCCAAAAATCGAGAAATCACACTTTGGAACCGTACCCTCTCCAAAGCAGAGGCAGCGACGGAAGGGCTGAGTGGCTCATTCGATGTCAAGGAATTCACCCTTGATGCTCTTGGCGCAGAATTGAAACCCGGCGATGTTGCCGTTTCCATGCTGCCTGCCACGATGCATTTACAAATTGCCGAACTGTGCCTTGAGAAAGACGCCCATTTTGTCTCGTCTTCCTACGTTAGCCCGGAAATGGCCGCATTGGACGAGAAAGCGAAAGCCAAGGGCCTGACCTTTGTCAACGAAGTGGGGCTCGACCCCGGTCTTGACCATTTGCTCGCCCATCTCCTTATGAGCGACTATAAGGCAAGTGATGCTTACGATCCGGCCAACAGCCACGAATTCCGCTCCTTCTGCGGCGGCTTCCCAGCCATTGCCAACGACTTCCGCTATAAATTCAGCTGGTCACCTCTTGGCGTTCTCAAGGCTCTCAAAAGCCCGGCTAAAGCCATCATGGGCGGCAAGGAAGTCAACACACAGAAGCCATGGGATGCGATTTCAGACTATTCGGCCAATCTGCCAGGTGGTGCGGAAGTCTTTCAGTCTTATCCAAACCGCAACTCCTTGCCCTTCATGCAAGCCTATGGCATGGGCAGCGATTGGAACGTTCACACCTTCGTACGCGGCACCTTGCGCCTAGATGGCTGGTCTGATGCGTGGGCCGACATTTTCCATTTTGTTGAAAATGAATTGGCAGGTCCGGATGGCGATGCAAAACTGGCGGCCATGAGCGAGCAGCTCTGGACAGACTATGCTTATGATGAGGGCGAACCGGACAGGGTTGTTCTGGTTGTTGACTTAAAGGCCAGCAAGGATGGCAATGTTGTCTGGCACAAAGACTATGCCCTTGATTCCAAAGGCAGCAAAGAATTCTCAGCCATGGCGCGGCTCGTCTCCATTACTGTTAGCCTCGCGGTTGAAACTGTTTTGGAAGGCTCTCTCCCTGCGGGCGTATCCGCAGCGCCGTCAGATCCTAAAACGATCCATCGCTGGTTTGAAGAAATCAAGGCCCATGGGGATGAGTTCCACCTGACCGAACATGTGTCCTGATAGAGCATCATTTAGCCATTGCATCAAAGGTCCGGCATCTGTCGGGCCTTTTTGACTCGCAAGGACATATATTTTATTTCGCTCCATTAGGGACAAGCATAAAACGAAAGACTAATGCACAGAGACTAATTATTAGGCATGCACAATTCGTTGGCATTCTGTCCATTTGTGTCATTGGCACAAACAGATTGACGAAAATGTCCGTCATTTTGCCAAAGCGACCGACAAAGCCACTTGAACGCCCCATCAGGAAGCGCAAAGCTCAGACAAAAGACAGTCAGAAGCTGCCTAACACCCTTCCTCTGGAGCGTTATTAATGAGCGAACCATCCAAGAAAATTCACTGGCTCGGCGCCGGACTGGCCTCCGTTCCCGGCATCCGCAGACTTGTCGCCAAAGACTACCCCGTCAATCTTTGGGAACAGGATCTTGAAAAAGCCAAGGCGGCAACAAAAGGCCTTACTGGCAACATAACGCTGCATAAAGCCAACAACGACGAGTTGGCAAAAGCAATTGCAGCAGGCGATATTGTCGTATCGATGTTGCCAGCCTCCATGCATCTCAATATCGCCAAGCTATGCCTTGAAAAAGGGGCAAACTTTGTTTCCTCATCTTATATCAGCCCGGAGATGGCCGAGCTTGATGCTAAGGCAAAAGATAAGGGGCTTATCTTCATCAATGAAGTTGGGCTTGACCCCGGCATAGACCATTTGCTTTCACATTTGCTCATTGAAGATTATAAAGCCAGCCCGCAATTCTCGCCTGACAACGAGCACGACTACCAATCCTATTGCGGTGGTTTTCCGGCCATTGCCAACGACTTTACCTACAAATTCAGCTGGTCGCCCCTTGGCGTGCTCAAGGCCTTGAAAAACCCGGCCAAAGCCATCGTTGAAGGCAAGGAAATTGACATTGCCAAACCATGGGACGCCGTAAAATCCTATGACGTGGCCCTTGCTGAGGGCATGGAAACATTCCAGTCCTACCCGAACCGCAACTCCGTTGTCTTCATGCCGCACTATGGCATCTCGGAAGATTGGAACATGAAGCGTTTCGTGCGCGGTACTTTGCGTCTGAATGGTTGGGCCGAAGCATGGAAAGATATTTTCAATACCATTGAAACAACTGCGGCTGACAAGGTAGATGCCGAGCTTGGCCCTCTAAGCGACAAGCTCTGGGCAGACTATCGGTATGAAGATGGCGAATTTGATCGCGTCGTGCTGACGGTCGAATTAAAAGTTATGCGAAACGGCATCACAATCTGGCACAAGGCCAAAAGTATGGATAGCGTTGGAACCAGACATGCCAGCGCCATGGCGCGTCTTGTCTCCAACACCGTCAGTCTGGCAACGGAAGCCGCCTTTAAGGGCAAGTTGAAACCCGGCGTGCAGGCTGCGCCCGCAGATCCCGCAGTCATTCGCGAATGGCTAGAGACCATTTCCGAGTTGGGAGATGCGGTGCATCATACAGATTACTGTGTCCAGTCCCGTATTATTGCGGCGGAATAAAAGTAATTATTCCAATTGCATAAAAAGAAGGGAGGGTGCCAAACCCTCCCTTTTTATTTGTTATGAAACCTTCTTGATAACTTCTTGCCGCGCCTGTTGCTTGGTTAGCAGCTTGCCTTGTTCATTCTTGGCAAGCAGCGTACGCGCCTTTTCATATTTCGGGTCATTCCAGAAGATGGTGCAGCCATTACAGCCACGCCCACAACAGCCCTCTGTGCCAAGGCGTGGGCTCTTGGTTGAGCGCTTTGTCTGGTCAGTATCTAGCGCTTCCTGAAGCTTAATATTCTTGCGACCATAGAGACCTTCATCGCCGGTGCCCAGTTCGAGTTCATGGGCTTCTGAATCGTGTTTCAGCCGCGCCCACTGCGCAGGCGTCAAGGCACGTTCCTTGCGCACAACGGTCATGACAGGCACATGCTGGGCCAGCAAGACAGGATCTTCGTGATCAAACAGCGAGAAGGGAATGCGGATTTCAGGATTGGTGCCCGGATTGACCACATCCTTTGTCGTGCCATTCTTGGCATCCTCAAATTCATAAAGGCGGATCGGGATGGGCGAACGCAGGTGAGGGGAGACAAACTCGAAAACGTCACCAGCCTCAAGCTTGTTCTTGACCAGAACAACAAAGGCATCATCGCGCACTTCCTTGACCATGCCCGCAAATTCCCACTCGGCAAAGGTCGAGGTTTCTTCATACCCATGAGCATAGTTGGTCAAGCGCCCTTCATGGAAGGCAAGCGTGTAACCGCGGTTCGGCACCGTAGCCAGTTCTTCCATATAGGCTTCAGGATCCCAATTGTCCGGGTCTTCATACCAATCATCAATTGCCATTCGATAGGCACGCGCAACAAGGGCCACATAATAGGGGCTTTTGCCGCGCCCTTCGACCTTGAGGCTATCAACGCCAATAGAAAGATAGTCTGGCAGCTTGGGCATGATGCAAAGATCCCGACTATTGAGGATGTAAGAGCCGCGCTCATCCTCAACAATCTGCATTAATTCTCCGGGGCGCTGTTCCTCTTCAAGGAAGAAGTCAAACAGTTCCAGATTTTCTTCGCTCAGTTTCAGTTCGCGCACAGTGCCATCGCGCAACTTCATATGCACTTTATATTTCCAGCGACAACTGTTGGCACAGGAGCCCTGATTGGCACCGCGCTCAGCCATGAAGTTCGATAACAGGCAGCGTCCGGAATAGGTCATGCACATGGAGCCGTGCACGAAGGCTTCAAGCTTCAGGTCGGGGCATTTCTCGCGCACTTCGGCGAGCTCCGGATAAGATACTTCGCGCCCCATCACAACAAGGCTTGCCCCTTGACTTTCCCAGAATTTCACCGATTGCCAGGAACAAACATTCGCCTGCGTTGAGACATGCAATTCCAACTCGGGCGCTTGTGCCTTGACGAACATGAAGACACCTGGATCGGCTACGATTAGACCGTCGGGCTTCACCCTGCGCACGGTCTCAACATATTGCGGCAGCTTGTCGATGTCCTTGTTGTGCGAAAAGAGATTAAGCGTGAGATAGACCCGCTTGCCATGCGCATGGGCGAACTCGATCCCCTCAACCACATCTTCCAGCGTCATCTGGGACTTGGTCCTGAGACTCATGTCTGGCGTGCCCATATAGATCGCATCAGCGCCATAGAGCACCGCCATCTTTAGCTTTTCCAGATTGCCGGCCGGCATCAGCAGTTCGCTTCGTTCAGGTCGTTTGACCTTTGTCGCAAGAGGGGATGTCTCGGACACGCTCATAGATAACTCCTATTCGGGATAAGGCGTGTTTGATATCAAACAAAAGCGGCGCTTTCCAGTCACAAAGTAGGTATTTTCGCGCCCATGACGGATACAAACTTGTACCGGGTCAACATTCTAGTGAAAAATACGGAGCCTACGTGATATAATCCGAGTAAGGCATAACAACAGCTCGCCCAACCAGCAACAAGGGCATGCTATAAAATAAGGCACCCCCATGCAATTCACGAGTGAATATCGTCTTCCTGCAAATTACAAAAGAATAAAGAAATGTCTTAAGTCGCCCCATTCGTTAAAAACGCTCCTTCCCAATTGTATTGGGGTGGAACAATTGGACGAAAATACGCTACTTGGAACACAAAAAAGCTCGGTGCTGGACGGAAAAGTCATTCATTATCTGTACCACTTCGTTGATGCGGGGGAAAATAGTCCCTATCTTGAAGTAGATTGGCAAGGCACAGACTCTGCCGCCTTGTTACCCAAGGGGTGTCACGAAATTACTTTCAGAAGAGAGGATGACGTGACGGTCCTTGAGTTGAAAAGTACTCTGCATACGACGCTGAATGGCAAGCTGGTTAAAAATGACCCCGCCATCAGCAAGGCAATTGTGTCGGACTATTTTTCGCGCTTCGTAGCCGAATTTGATCAATTGGAGGGAAATGACATGAGCAATGACAAACCCGAATTCGAAGACGTTCTTCACGAGGCAAAAAACCCGGTCGAAGAACTCGAGGCAGAAGCTGAAGAAGCGGCTGTAAAGGGCTTTCTGGGCGGCCCTCAAATGTGGGCCCTGATTGCATTGGCCATTGTCATTATTCTCCTCTTGGTCTTCTACTGAGGAAAGTGTTATTTAATATGGCAGTTTAAGTTCAATAGAAGGCTTGCGTCTCAATGAATTTGAAATGCCATATAAATTTTCATGCCCCATCCTCTGACCTTCGCGCAGCACTATCTGT